>JAJUHI010000050.1 GCA_029267955.1 Sporobacter termitidis
GAAGAATTCGAGCAGAACGGTATGGACAACATTTTCCTCAACAGATAACAGCATACTCGACGCATACTGACAGACGGATGACGGAAGGTCATCCGTCTTTTTTGTGTGAAAATTACATTTTGTAAACAATTGTTTACAAAATGGTATCAATAAGTTATAATTGTATACTGACAGAACGGAAATCTTGACGACTTTTACCAGGAGGGTATAATGAAACGGAGTATACCGGCGCTGCTGGCGCTTGTCTTACTGCTTGGCTTTGCCGCCGGGTCATATCCCGCCGAAGCGGCGGACACGGCGGTTGTCAGCCTGCGTATCGAGGGTAAAACCGAAACGCTTTATTATAACAGTGAATTGACGGTTGAGGCCGGGAGCGGCCTGACGCTGCGGCGTGTCATAGACGCCGCCAAAAGCCGGGGCGATGGGCCGGAGATAACCCTGGCTAATGACGGCGCGCCGCGCATTGTCGGGGTCGGGACGCTGCGGGAGCATAGCTCCGGCGGTAATGCGGACGACCGCTGGCTGGTCCGGGTAAACGGTACCGCCGCGGCGGCGGACCCGGACGGTGTGCCGGTGCGGGCCGGCGACGATATCGTCATCTATTATGCCGACCCGGCGCGCATCCAGTACCCCCGGGTTGACCTCTCGCGCATGATAACCAGCGGGATTGTCCGCTTTACCGACGAGAACGCGGCGGAGCCCATTGCCGGCGCGGCGGTGGTCTGGGACGGCATGCATTATACGACGGACGATAACGGCGAAGTTATTATCGATTCCACGGGCGCGGGCGTTTTGCATACGGTCAGCATCGAGCGGTACGACGAGAGCGGGCTGCCGACGGTTTTGCGGCTGCCGCCGGACTGCGCCGTCCGGTACGGTTTTGACGACGTTGCCGCGGATGCGTGGTATCTGGAGGATGTCCTGTACATATCGGAGCGGCAGCTGTTAAAGGGCGTTTCCGAATCGGCCTTTGCCCCGGAGGAGCCCATGAACAGGGCTATGTTTGTCACGGTGCTGGGGCGGCTGGCCGGCGCGGCGGTGGACCAGACCGCGGACACCGGATTTACGGATGTTGTAAATGACGGCTGGTCGGCGGGCTATATCGCCTGGGCGACGGAAAACGGCATTGTGGGCGGATACGGAGACGGCCGCTTCGGGCAGTATGACCCCATTACACGGGAGCAGATGGCCGTCATCTTATACCGGTACGCCCAAAACCGCGGGATAGACGACGGCGCCGGGGGCGCGGACCTGTCATCGTTTGCCGATGCCGGCAGCGTTTCCGGCTACGCGCAGGAGGCGGTGCAGTGGCTGGTGGGCCGCGGGCTCATGACCGGCGCGGACGGGCGCCTTTTCCCGCAGGGGCCTGCCACCCGGGCCCAGGCGGCGGCAATCCTCCGCCGGTTTATAACGGAATTCAAGCTAATATAGAGAAAGCCGCCCGTGTCTGCTGTTTTCACACAGAGACACGGCGGCTGTACAGAAGGGGCATATAGAGAGATGAGAGCGAATGTCAATATTAAAAAGCTGCGCCCGGGCGCTGTTGTCCCCACCTACGGGTCCCCCGGCGCCGCCGGGGCGGACCTGTACGCCTGCCTCGACCAGCCCGTATCCATCGCGCCGGGGGAGACGACCCTGATCATGACGGGCCTGGCAATGGAGCTGCCGGCGGGCCATGCGGGCCTTGTCTTCGCCCGCAGCGGGCTGGCCACCAAAAAGGGCCTGGCCCCGGCCAACAAGGTCGGGGTGATCGACAGCGACTACCGGGGCGAGGTGATGGTCGGGCTCCACAATCACGGGACCGAGGCCCAGACAATCCTGCCCGGAGAGCGCATCGCGCAGCTGGTCGTCGTCCCCGTGGTCCCGTGTGAGTTCGTCCTGCGGGATACCCTGGAGGAAACGGACCGGGGCGACGGCGGTTTCGGCTCAACCGGCCGGTTATGACGCTGTAAGCTAAAGCAAAAGACCTGCGGCACGCCGCAGGTCTCAAACTATCCATAGGTTTATCTACAATCTGCGGCAAGGGTAGAACCCTTGCCCTACGGCTCAGCCCTTGCCGTGTGCGCACGACAATCGGCCTCGCAGGGGGGCGACCTTTGCGTGGCCGCCCGCCGTAGGGCCTAAAGCGCCGTTAGGCGGCGCTTTGACCTCAACGGACCGCTCGTATGGGCGCATAGCGCCTGACGGCGCATTAGACCACGGCGCGCCGTTAGAAAAACCTAATACCCGCCTGCGCGGGAATGACAGCTGTTTTGCTTACAAAGATAAAAGCATCCCAGCCCTCGGGCGGGGATGCTTTTTTATGATGGTTTTTGTCTTAACTCAGGGGCTTATACCGCCGGGGCGGGGAGGACTTCCGATGCCGGGCTTTGCGCCTCTTCACCCCGGACGATGCGCCGGAGCTCCTCGCCCGTCATTTTCTCGTACCGGCACAGGTAGGCGGCGATCTCATGGAGCTTGTCCAGGTTTTCGCTCAACAGCGCCTGGGCGTTGGCGTAAGCGGTGCTCACAATCTCCTGTACCTCGGCGTCGATTTCTGAAGAGATCCGGTCGGAGCAGCCGGTTGCCTTTGACGCGCCGCCGCCGAGCTTGGAAGCATAGGTGACGGGGCCGAGCCTGTCGCTCATGCCGAATTTTGCCACCATGGAATGGGCGATATGCGTCGCCCGCTCGATATCGTTGGAGGCGCCCGTTGAGATGTCGTTTAAAACGAGCTGCTCGGCCGCCCGGCCGCCCAGCAGGATGCAGATCTGCTCGAGCATTTCGTTGCGCGTGTCAAAATTCTTGTCCTCCTCGGGCGGCGTCAGCGTAAAGCCGCCCATCTGCCCCCGGGGGATGATGGAGACCTGCTGCACCAGCTTGCCGGAGGGCAGCAGGGTGGTCACAAGAGCGTGGCCGGCCTCGTGATACGCCGTCAGACGTTTTTCCTTGCTGCTGACGACCCTGGACTTTTTCTCGGGTCCCGCAACGACTTTGACAATGGATTCCTCAATCTCCGCCATGCCGATGACGCGGCTGCCGCGCTTGGCGGCCAAAATCGCCGCCTCGTTTAAGAGGTTTTCAAGGTCGGCACCGGTAAAGCCGGCGGTCTCCTTGGCGATTTCTGAAAAATCCACATCGGCGGAGAAGGGCTTGTTGCGCGCGTGGACCTTTAACACAGCCTCCCGGCCCTTGATGTCGGGGACGCCCACGTAAACCTGACGGTCGAAGCGGCCCGGGCGTAAAAGCGCCGGGTCCAGAATGTCCGCGCGGTTTGTGGCGGCGATGACAATCACGCCGGTATTCGCGCCGAAGCCGTCCATTTCCACCAGCAGCTGATTGAGCGTCTGCTCGCGCTCGTCGTTGCCGCCGCCGGTGCCGGCGCCCCGCTGACGGCCGACGGCGTCAATCTCGTCAATAAAGATGATACAGGGCGCGACCTTTTTCGCTTTTTCAAACAGGCTGCGCACTCTGGACGCGCCCACGCCCACGTACATCTCCACAAAATCCGAGCCGGAGATGGAGAAAAAGGGGACGCCCGCTTCTCCCGAGACGGCCTTGGCAATCAGCGTTTTGCCGGTGCCCGGAGGCCCCACCAGCAAAACGCCCTTGGGGATTCTGGCGCCCAGGCTGTTGTACCGCTGAGGCTCCTTTAAAAACTCCACAATTTCGCGGAGCTCTTCCTTTTCCTCGTCGGCGCCGGCCACATCGGCGAAGGTTTTTCTGGACCGGATGCCGGAAGCGGCCTCCGCCTTGATATTCCCAAAGGATGTCATGCTGCCGGTCTTTTTTGTGAGCCGGCCCCGCCCCACAGCCAGCCATGCCACGCCCAGGCCTGACAGCAGCAGGTACGGCAGGGCGCGCAGCCACTGGGAATTCTGCCACTGCTGCACGTAGTCGAAGACTATCTTGTCCTCCGGGTGCGCGGCGTTGTACGCCGCCACCAGCGGCTCAATCTGATTGACAAACAGGTCGATATCCGGTACGGTATATGTAAGCCGGCCGCCGTCGCGCAGCTCTGCGGAGAGTTCGCCGCTGGTTATATTCAGCGTATAGCGGCTGACCTGTCCCGACTCAAAGTAGCCGATCACTTCGGAATAATGCGGCGCCTCCTGTCTGGGCAGGCCGGTTAAGATGATCGCCGCCGACGCGATCACCGCGCACAGCGGAATCAATAAAAAAAGCAGCTTCTTATTTTTCATAATGCCTCCATACATAATAGCGGCGTGAAAATACTTTTTCACGCGCCATCCATTACCAATTATGATAATACGCAACATTTAAAATGGTATGTTTCGTTCACAAATATACTCATATTATACATGATCCGCCGCATTTAATAACTGAAAAGTTTCTGGTAAATGCCCATGCATATTGGCGATTTTGTCACTTTATTTTTTTATGATTATTTCGATATATAAAATATGAATTCATTTGAGGAGGGTTGTAATATGACCTGGAGAGAAAACTTTAAAATCGGCGTGCCGGAGATCGACAAGCAGCACAAGGAGCTGTGCGATCAGGTGGACAAGCTTCAGGAGGCCTGCACTCAGGGCAAGGGCGCCGAAGAGGTCAAGAAGGTCCTGGAGTTTTTAGCGTCGTATACGGTCAAGCATTTTGCCAACGAGGAAGCGTTCCAGCTGAAGGTGAAATATCCGGGTTATGCGCAGCACAAGGCGCTGCATACGGATTTTCTCAATCAGGTGACAAAGCTGAAGAAAGAGGCCACGGAAAACGGCGTCAACGTGGCGATGGTTATAAAAATCAACCGGATGATATCCGACTGGCTGGTCAACCACATCCGTGCGGTGGACAGCGAGCTCAAGGCCTACGCGGGATAGGCGTTTTACATAACTGATTTTAAGGATGGAATAATCAAATGACGTGGAAAGACAGTTTTGCGCTGGGAATACCGCAGATCGACAAGCAGCATAAGGAGCTGTGCGATCAGATCGACAAGCTTTATGAGGCCGGCTCCAAGGGCAAGGGCGCCGGGGAAGTGATGAATATCCTCAACTTTCTCGAATCCTACACCATCCGGCATTTTGCCGACGAGGAAAAGCTCCAGCAGGAGATCCGGTATCCCAAGTACGCCCAGCATAAGGCCAAGCACGATGAGTTTGTCCGCAAAATCGCGCAGATGAAGAAGGAAGCCACGGAAAACGGCGTCAATATCGCCCTGGTCATCAAGCTCAACCAGATGGTGTCCGAATGGCTGATCGGCCATATCAAAGCCGCGGACTCCGATTACGCCAAATACTACAAAGGATAAAGCAAGAGGCTACCGGATACCCGGCAGCACTGTGTCATCATCCAGCCTAACCTATCGACAAGGTCAATAGGTTAGGCTATAATATTCCCTGCAAGTCAGGGCTTGCGGAAAGGGAGCGTTTGTATGTCACAGTTGGACGAAATTACCCGTCAGGCCGGCCGGCTGGCTGGGGAGCTGATAGAGGCGGCGAAGCTGCGCCCCAGTCAGATCGTCATTGTGGGCTGCTCATCCAGCGAGATTGCCGGTCACGCCGTGGGCAGCCTGTCCAGTCCGGAAATCGGCCAGGCGGTCTTTGACGGCCTGTACCCGGTTTTCAAAAGCCACGGCGTATACCTTGCCGCCCAGTGCTGCGAGCATCTGAACAGGGCCGTCATCATCGAACGCGCGGCCGCCGGCAACAGCGAGATTGTCAATGTGGTGCCCCAGCCCAAGGCCGGCGGCTCCTTCGCGACGGCGGCATATCAGGGGCTGGATGACCCCGTGGCGGTGGAAGAAATCCGCGCCGACGCGGGGCTTGATATCGGCAATACGCTCATCGGCATGCACCTGAAAAAGGTGGCCGTTCCGCTGCGGTTGGCCGTCACCCATATCGGACAGGCGCCCGTCAACGCGGCGCGCACCCGGCCGAAATTTATCGGCGGCGACCGGGCCGTTTACGACGAGAAATTGAAATAATAAAAATATACGGCAAGGGCAGAGCCCTTGCCCTACGAAGGATCGACCAATAAAGGTCCGTAGGGCAAGGGCTCTGCCCTTGCTATGTGTGCACGACAACCAACCTCGTATGGGCGCATAGCGCCTGACGGCGCATTAGACCTCAGCGCGCCGCTAGTAAAATATGGATTCCCGCCTTCGCGGGAATGACAGCGCGTAGGGGTCGCCGTCTTCGGCGACCCGTCAAGCAGCAGAACTATCGGGCCGCCCAGGAGGGCGGCCCCTACGGTATGCTTGATTGTATACCATCATCCCGAACAAAAGCCTGCGGAGTTTTATGCATTGCCGAAGTTATTGATAAAATATGACAGGGGGTTGTCAGATTTTATTTTGTAAAATCAGGTATCACTTTTAGGAGGGATACCACATGACCGACACTTTTGAACTCATCGAGAAGCAGGAACAGCCGGTTTTATCCGTACGCCGGCGGACCCCCGTCGCGGGCTTGTCCGAGGCAATCTCACAGGCATACCAGGAGGTCTTCAGCTATCTGGGCCAGCTGGGCGAACAACCGGCGGATATCCCCTTTACGGCGTATTACAACATGGACATGCAGGACCTGGACGTTGAAATCGGCGTCGCCGTCAGCCGCCCGCTGCCCGGAAAGGGCGCGGTCCAACAGAGCGTCATCCCCGCCGGGAAACAGGCCTCCTGCGTGTACAAGGGGCCCTATTCGGAGATTGGCAAAGCCTACGACGCGCTGGGCGCCTGGATAACAGAAAAGGGTTTTGCGCCCGCCGGCGTCTATTATGAGTATTATCTCAACACCCCCGGTCAGGTGCCCGACAGCGAGCTGTTGACGAAAATCGTATTTTTGCTGAAGTAGCCGCAGGGCGAAGGGCTTGCTCAACGCTTGCCGGCTCGCGGTACCGGAAGGTTTAATGATAACAAAAGGGGCTGTTGCAAAACGATTATTTCGGAACGGTTGATAACCGTTCCCTACGAAATCGTGTGGTAACGCTGAAGTTGAAACCACAACATGTAGGGGCGATTATAAGCGACCGAAGGTCGCCTGCGCCCGCCGTTTTGCAACAGCCCCCAAATATTAAACCAGTGTTGGTTTTAAGCAAAAATCAGAAAGTAGGCGAGCACCACAATGCCCAGGGCGATTCGGTACCAGCCGAAGATTTTGTAATCGTGTTTTTTGACGTAGTTCATCAAAAAGCGGATGGCCAGCATGGACACGATGAAAGCGACGACCACGCCGGTAAACAGTACCGCCAGCTCCAGGCCGGTAAAATGAAAGCCGAACTTTATAAGCTTGACGAAGCTGGCCCCGAACATGACGGGGATCGAGAGGAAAAAGGTGAACTCCGCGGCCGCCGTTCTGGAGGTCCCCAAAAGGATCGCGCCGATGATCGTGGCGCCGGAGCGGGAGGTGCCGGGGATCAGGGACAGAACCTGAAACAGGCCGATGCAGAAGGCGGTTTTATAAGTAAGCTGAGAAAGCGACTTGACCTTGGGCGCGCTGTTTTTATTCCGGTTTTCGATCACAATGAACAGGACGCCGTAAAAAATCAGCGCGGCGGCGATGGTGATAACGGAGGAGATGTCGTTATGGTAAAACAGCTCCTCGATTTTATCGTTGAACGGGATGCCGATGACGGCCGCCGGGAGGCAGGAGACGATGATTTTGCCCCACAGGGACCAGGTCTGCCTGTTGTCCTGCGGCTTGATGCCGCGGCTGAAGGGCCACAGCTTGTGCCAGAACAAAACCACAACGCCCAGGATGGCCCCCAGCTGGATGACCACCAGGAACATATCGATAAATTCCTGGCTCTGGCCCAGCTTTAAAAACTGGTCCACAAGGAGCATATGGCCGGTGCTGCTGATGGGGAGCCATTCGGTGATCCCCTCGACGATACCCAGAACGATGGCCTTGATAATCTCGATAAAACCCGATAACAGCATGAAAAGCACTCCCGTTGTCACAATGTATAACTTTCAATATGTTACCACTTTTTTTGAAAGCTGTATAGCAGAATATGGCCAATAACGGAAAAAGATGTCCCGAAACCGGAATGTTTCGGGACATCCGCTGTTTTTGGTTACTGCTGTTTGAGGGTGTTGATCTTGACGCCGGGGCCCATCGTGGAAGCCGTCACGCAGCTTCTGATGTACTGGCCCTTGGCGGCGGCGGGCTTGGCCTTGATGATGGCGGTGATCAGCGCCGTGTAGTTGTCTACCAGCTTTTCAACGCCGAAGGAGACCTTGCCGATGGGGCAGTGGATGATGTTGGTCTTGTCGAGGCGGTACTCGATCTTACCGGCCTTGATTTCCTGGATGGCCTGGGCGAGGTTCGGCGTGACGGTGCCGGCCTTCGGGGTGGGCATGAGGCCCTTGGGGCCCAGGACCTTACCGAGGCGGCCCACAATGCCCATCATGTCGGGCGTCGCGACGACCACGTCGTAATCAAAGAAGTTTTCCTTCTGGATTTTGTCCACCATGTCCTGCGCACCCACATAGTCGGCGCCGGCGTCCAGCGCTTCCTTCTGCCGCTCCTCTTTGCAGAAGACAAGAACCTTGCGGGTCTTGCCGGTGCCGTGGGGGAGGACGATGGCGCCGCGGACCTGTTGGTCGGCGTGGCGGGAGTCGACGCCGAGCTTGACGTGGAGCTCTACCGTCTCGTCAAATTTGGCCTTGGAAGCCTTGATGACAAGGTCAAAAGCCTCCGCGGGATCATACAGCTGTGTTTTGTCAACGAGCTTGACGCTCTCTTTGTAATTCTTTCCTCTAAACATAACCCTAGTCCTCCGTAACCACGATGCCCATGCTGCGGGCGGAGCCTGCGACCATACGCATGGCGGATTCAATATCGCTGGCGTTCAAGTCGGGCATCTTAATTTCGGCGATCTTCCGGACCTCGGCCTTGGAGATCTTGGCAACCTTGTCGCGCTGCGGAACGCCGGAGCCCTTTTCAATGCCGCAGGCCTTCTTGAGAAGGTCGGAGACCGGGGGCGTTTTGGTGATGAAGCTGAAGCTTCTGTCGGAATAGACGGTGATGACCACGGGGATGGTCATGCCGATGTCGTTTTTGGTGCGCTCGTTGAATTCCTTGGTGAACAAGCCGATGTTGACACCGTGCTGACCGAGCGCCGGGCCTACCGGGGGCGCGGGCGTCGCTTTTCCGGCAGGGATCTGAAGTTTGATGATACCTGTTACTTTGAGTGCCACTGTGTGAGCACCTCCTGTTTAAGATGTGGTTGGAACGGAACAAAGCCAACGGGCGCTGCCATGACAGCGCGCTGTCTTTATTCCTCCCACTTGCCGAACGACTACGTCGGCTAACGGTTTCCCGTTCAATGCGATGGAATTTGGTTGGTCAGTCGACCGCCTCGACCTGGTCAAAGTCCAGGTCCACCGGCGTTTCGCGCCCGAACATGGAGACGATAACACGGACGCGGGACTTGTCTGTTTCGATCTCGTCGACAGTGCCGAGAAAGCCCGCCAGGGGGCCGTCGGTGACCTTGACGGTGCTGCCGACCTCGTACCCAACGACGATCTCGTGCTTTTCGATGCCCAATTGCTGGATTTCCTCTTCCGTCAAAGGCACGGCCTTGTTGGCCGAACCGACAAAACCGGTAACGCCGCGCACGTTGCGGACCAGATGCCAGCTTTCGTCGGTCATAATCATTTTAATGAGGACATAGCCGGGGAAAATCTTACGCTCCACGGTCTTGGTCTGCGATTCATGCACTTCCGTGACGGTTTCCATGGGGATCTTGATTTCCAGAATCAGATCCTGCATTTTCCGGTTTTCAGCGGCTTTTTCAATGGTAGCCGCTACGGCGTTTTCATAACCGCTGTAAGTGTGAACGACGTACCATTTCGCTTCCTCTGACACGATTACTTACCTCCGAGCTGAATGAGCGTGTTGACAATATACGTTCCGGCCTGGTCGACAATCCACACGGCAACTGCGGAAATTACCATGATGACAAGCACGATGATCGACTGATTCATCGTCTGCTTCGGTGTCGGCCAAACGACCTTTTTCAGCTCGCTCTTCATCTCGCGGAACCATCTGGCAATACGGCTCTTGCGCTTTTTCTTCTCTTTGTCCTTCTTGCCTTCGGGAATCTTGACGTTTGGCTGATCAAGCTTCTCTTCTGACATTCAATACACGTCCTTTCAAAAGATGTACGGCGTTACTTCGTTTCGCTGTGGACAGTGTGCTTGCGGCAGAAGCGGCAATACTTGTTGAGCTCGAGCTTTTCGGGCGTGTTTTTCTTGTTCTTCATCGTGTTGTAGTTTCTCTGCTTGCATTCGTTGCAGCGCAGTACAACCTTAACGCGCATGTCGGCACCTCCATTTTCGTTTGCCTCCCTGCTTTATATTGACAGTCATGTGTTTATTTTGGCCCGCAATCCGCATTTTGCATGCACAAAAATAAACCCATCTGCCGACAGGTAGAGAGAGTATATCACATATAGCGCCATAAGGTCAACAATTTCTTTAATATTTCTTTATAATTAATGTATAAGGCGGTGTGGGATATCCTGATTTTGCTATTTTTGCCCGAGAAAGCCGGGATGGAAGCCATGGCAGTAATTATAAAGGTACCGTAGGGCAAGGGCTCTGCCCTTGCCGTAATACTTTTTGCATCGCTGAGCCTTGACACGGCGGGCGCGCAATGGTATGTTTTAACGATAATTATTTTCATCTGATACATGAACATTCATGCAAAAAAGAGCAGGGGAGCGTCTATATGGACAATCAGCTTGTCATCGTTTTGGATTTCGGCGGCCAGTACAAGGAGCTTATCGCGCGGCGCGTCCGGGAATGCAAGGTCTGTTCCGTCATCAAGCCGGGCAGCATGAGCCTGGAGGAAATACGCGCGCTTCATCCCATCGGCATCATACTGACGGGCGGGCCAGACAGCGTCTACTGCGACGACGCGCCCCGGTGCGACCCGAAGCTGTTTGACATGGGCATCCCCATTCTGGGTATCTGCTACGGCCTGCAGCTGATGGTGTATTCAACGGGCGGCGAGGTGAAGCCCTGTGCCGTCAGCGAGTACGGGCGGACAAAGGTGACGGTGGACCCCTCGTCGCCGATTTTCAAGGGGCTTGACAAAAACCAGGTGGGCCTCATGAGCCACACCGACCAGGTCCATAAGCTGCCCCACGGCTTTAAATCCATCGCCGCCACCAAATCCTGCCCCAACGCCGCCATCGCCGACGAGAAGCGGAAGCTGTACGGCACCCAGTTCCACCCCGAGGTTGAAAACACGCCCAACGGCCTGGAAATGATCCGCAACTTCCTCTTTGAGGTCTGCTCTGCCGCCGGCGACTACGATATCCACGATTATGAGGCCCGGATGATCAGCGAAATCCGGCAGCAGGTGGGCAGCGAGCATGTGATCCTTGGCCTGTCCGGCGGGGTGGACTCCTCCGTCTGCGCGGCGCTGCTTGCCAAGGCCATCCCCGGCCAGCTCCACTGCATCTTTGTGGACCACGGCCTCATGCGTAAAAACGAGGGCGATGAGGTGGAGGCCGCGTTTTCAAACCGGGACCTGCACTTTGTCCGCGTCAACGCCGAGTCGCGGTTTTTAAAGCTGCTGGCGGGTGTTACCGACCCCGAGCAGAAACGGAAGATTATCGGGACGGAATTCATCCGCGTGTTTGAGGACGAGGCCAAAAAGCTCGGCAAAATAAAGTTTCTCGCCCAGGGGACCATTTACCCCGACGTGATTGAATCCGGCGTCAACGCCGCCGTCATTAAAAGCCACCACAATGTGGGCGGCCTGCCCAAGGACATGTCCTTTAAGGAACTTGTGGAGCCGCTGCGGGGTCTGTTCAAGGATGAGGTGCGCGTCCTGGGGCGTCAGCTGGGCCTGCCCAAGGCGCTGGTTGAGCGCCAGCCCTTCCCCGGCCCCGGCCTTGCCGTCCGCGTGATCGGGGAGGTCACCAAGGAGAAGCTGGACATGCTCCGGGAGGCCGACGCCATCTTCCGGGAAGAGATGAAGCGCTCCCGCAGAAAGGCCGACCAGTATTTCGCCGTCCTCACCGACACCCGCTCCGTGGGCGTCATGGGCGACTTCCGCACTCACGGGTATACCGTCGCCCTGCGGGCGGTCAAGACCACCGATTTTATGACCTGCCAGGTGGTGCCCGTCAACCACGACCTGTTGGCCCGCACCGCCGCCCGCATCGTCAACGAGGTCAAGGGTGTCAGCAGGGTGGTCTACGACATCACCGGCAAACCCCCGGCCACCATTGAGTGGGA
>JAJUHI010000051.1 GCA_029267955.1 Sporobacter termitidis
CCCGTGCTTTTTCTATATTCTCTCCTTATCCGGTATCAAAAAACCCGTCCCAAAGCGCTGCTTTGAGACGGGCAGAATAACCCGCGGTACCACTCAAATTGCCGAAGACTTCTGTGCGACAGCACGGAAGGCTTTGGCCTCCTCTTTTTTTGGACTCCAATAAGTCCGCAGCCTTAACGCGGCGTCTACGGGAGGCTCTACTGAAGGAAGGCTTCCGATCATCCCTGCCAAGAATACGCGAAAGCGGATTTCTTGGAGGAAAAACGAAGTTTTTCCTTGTTCTGCACTCCGGCTCAGAAGTGACAAGTCCTGGACCCGCCGCGACCGGCTCGCACCACGGGAACCTATGGCCTCCGCGGAGCGTCAAAAGCTCCCCGGAATACGGTTCCTCACGCCGGCTCTCTGACGCTTTGGCATCCGACCCTCTTCATCATCGCCTTTTGGGTATCATATTAATTTTTTAGAACATAGCACAGCCCGCCCGACTTGTCAATGGGGGACTGCGCGCGGCGCACGGTTGCGGGGCATGGCTGGATATTCCGGTGCGCCCCGTTTTGACGGTGTGTTATAATAGCGCCGATACATACACGAAAGCAGGCCAGTTATGTCAGTTGAAATCATCGATATCAGGGAAATAAGGGAAAGAAGGCGTCTTCGGCGCCTCCGGCGGCTTACAAGATACGTCTATACCGCCGTCGCCGTCATGCTGGTGGTCACCCTCGTCCTGGCGGGGTTTAGGCTGTTTGGCAAACGCGGCGGGGCGGAGGTCCTCCCGGCGGACCTCCAGGCGGCGATTGAACAGCTGGACTGGGTGAGCATAGAGCTCTTGCCGGTCAACGAATACTCCAGGCCCGGCACGCCCGTTGAGAAAATCAACGCCGTCGTCGTCCACTACGTGGGAAATCCGGGCACGACGGCCAGGCAGAACCGTACATACTACGAAAGACTGGCGGAAAACCGCGAGACAAAGGTCTCAAGCAACTTCCTCATTGGCCTGGAGGGGGAGATTATCCAGTGCGTGCCGGTCAACGAGGTGGCCTACTGCTCCAACCACCGAAACGAGGATACGATATCCATCGAATGCTGCCATCCCGACGAGACGGGCAAGTTTAACGAGGCCACCTATGCGTCCCTTGTGAAGCTGACGGCCTGGCTGTGCAGCGCCCAGGGGCTCAATTCCGGCGATGTGATCCGCCATTACGATGTGACGGGCAAGGAGTGCCCGAAGTATTTTGTGGACCACGAGGACGCATGGGAGTCTTTCCGCGCCGCCGTGCAGCGGGAAATCGACGCGCTGAAGGCGGCGGAAAAAGACAAATGAGAGTAAGCCCCGCCGTTTAGGAGGCTGCCCCGCCGGTTAAATACGGCGCCAGGGCCGCCATATACGTCTCCTTCGGCTGCACGCCCACAAAGCGCTGGAGCTCCTTGCCGTCCTTGAAGAGGATAACGGTGGGGATGCTCATCACGCCAAACTCCATGGCGATGGCGGACTCCGCGTCCACGTCCACCTTGGCGATTTTAACCTTGTCGCCCGCCTCGGCGTCGATTTCATCAATGACCGGGGCGAGCATTTTGCACGGCATGCACCAGCCGGCCCAAAAGTCCACCAGGACCGGCCCCGACGCGATTTCCGAATAAAAATCCGATGCTGTCAGATGCTTTACACTCATTATAATCTCTGCCTTTCGTTACTGTGATTTTTCCAGATGGGCCAGATAATCCACCGCCGACAAGACGGCAACCTGGCCCTCGCCCACGGCCTTGGCCACCTGATAGGGCGCGCCGGTGCAGTCTCCCGCCGCGAACACGCCGGGGAGATTTGTTCTCATGGCCCGGTCCGTTTTAATGTGGCCCTTTTCCGTTTCAAGGCCGGGCAAAAGCGAGCCGGGGGCAATCGTCTCGCGGAGGATGAAGACGGCCTCGCAGGGGATGTCCGTGCCGTCCGCCGTCACGGACACGACCTTTTTCATGCCTTCGGCGCCCTCGCTGTTGACGGCGATCTTTTTCGTTTTAACCGTCGTGACCTCGCACCCGATGGACGTGAGGAACTCCGCTTCCTCTTCGGCTTCCGGGGACAGGGCCACGACGACGACCTTTTTGCCCTTGTACAGCATACCGTCGCAGGTGGCGCAGTAGGAGACGCCGCGCCCTAAAAGCTCGGCCTCCCCCGGGAAAACGGAAGCCTGCACGATACCGATGGCCAGAATCAGGCTTTTTGCCGTCAGGATTTCGCTGCCGTAACCCACGGTGATCTCCTTCCCGACGGGCAGGATGGACGTGACGCGGCCGCCGATCAGCTCCGCGCCCATGCCGGCCGCGTGCATGGAGAGCTTGCTGGAGAGCTCCGCGCCGGAGATCCCGGGCAGGCCGGGGTAATTGCCGATCTCCACGGCCTTGTACAGGCCGCTCTCCGTCCGGTTGTTTGAAATGACCGCGACGGTTTTGCCGCGCATTCTGGCGGTGATGGCGGCGGAAAGGCCGGCGGGACCGCCGCCGACAATGACAATATCGTACATGTTGGCCTCCGTATATCTTTAGTTTAAAGAGATGCCGTTTGAGCCATATTTTATCATATCGACATTGTAAATACTACCTAAATCGTATATAATACACTTTCATACAACACTTTACTTTACTTTTATACAGCGCATCAGCTTTAAGCGGGGGTTCGCATATGGAAGACACACCAAAAAACTTTATACACGCCATTATAGAAGAGGATATCGCGCCCGGCGGCCGGTTTTACGGCAAAACAGTGCACACCCGCTTCCCGCCGGAGCCCAACGGCTACCTCCATATCGGGCACTGCAAGGCCCTGACTATCGACTTTGGCATCGCGGAGCGCTACGGCGGCCTGTGCAATCTGAGAATGGACGACACCAACCCCGTGAAGGAAGACGAGGAATATGTCGACGCCATTAAAGAGGACATCCGCTGGCTGGGCTTTTCCTGGGGCGACCGGTTTTATTACGGCAGCGACTACTTTGAAAAGACCTACGAGCTGGCCGTGGGCCTGATTAAAAAGGGCCTGGCCTATGTCTGCCAGCTGTCGCCCGAGGAGTTCAAGGCCTGCCGGGGGGACGTGGGGATTCCGGCGACCAGCCCTTACCGGGACAGGCCCATTGAAGAGAGCCTGGACCTGTTTGAGCGTATGAAAAACGGCGAATTCAAAGAGGGCGAGATGACGCTGCGGGCCAAAATCGACCTGGCCAGCGGCAATTTCAACCTGCGGGACCCCGTTTTATACCGGATTCGCTACGCGCACCATCACCGGCAGGGCGACAAGTGGTGCATTTACCCCATGTATGATTTTGCCCACCCGATCCAGGACGCGCTGGAGGGGATCACCCACTCCCTGTGCTCCCTGGAGTATGAGGACCACCGGCCCCTGTACGACTGGGTCATCGAGAATACGGACGTCCCCTGTAAGCCGCGGCAGATTGAGTTTGCCCGGCTGGGCATTAACTATACGGTGATGAGCAAGCGGAAGCTGCGCCGGCTGGTGGAAGAGGGGTATGTGGACGGCTGGGACGACCCGAGAATGCCCACCATCTGCGGGCTGCGCCGCCGGGGCTATACGCCGACCGCCATCCGCAATTTCTGCGAACGCATCGGCGTGGCGAAGGTGGACAGCACCGTTGAATACGCCTTCCTGGAGCATTGCCTGCGGGAGGACTTAAACCGCAAGGCCCGGCGGGTCATGGTGGTGCTGCGCCCCCTTAAGCTCACCATCACCAATTACCCCGAGTCGATGATGGAAATGTTCGATATTGAAAACAACCCCGAGGATGAGTCCATGGGGACGCGGCCCATCGCCTTTTCCCGGAACCTGTGGATAGAGCGGGACGACTTTATGATCGACCCGCCGAAAAAGTACAACCGGCTGTATGTGGGCAATGAGGTGCGGCTGAAATCGGCCTACATTATCCGCTGCACGGGCTATAAAACCGACGAGGCGGGCAACGTGACCGAGGTGCTGGCCGAATACGACCCCATGACCCGCGGCGGCAACACGCCCGACGGCCGGAAGGTGCGCGGCACCATCCACTGGGTGGACGCCGACACCTGCGTCGACGCCGAGGTCCGCCTGTATGACAACTTGTTCTCAGACCCGGACCCGGACGGCGGCGACAAGGACTTTATCGAGTGCCTCAACCCCAACTCCCTGGAGGTCCTGACCGGCTGCAAGGCCGAAAGCTGCCTGGAGAATGCCGCCCCGTCGGAATCCTTCCAGTTCCTGCGTTTGGGTTATTTCGTCGCTGACAAAAGCTCCAGCCCGGGGCATCTGGTATTCAACCGCTCCGTCGCGTTAAAGGACGGGTTTAAGCCGGGGCCGGCCTCCGGCGATTAAAAGACGGTTAAATCCCCTGTAAAAAGGATAAAAAATTTCCATATTTGGTATAAACAGCGTAACCGCCGTCAAAAATAACGGCAGAAACGCTGTTTATTTTTATCCCGCGGTACTTATCGGCGCTCGCCGATATCATTCGTCTAGGAGGATCTGGTGTGAAAGATAAGAAATCCTTTACAAACAAAATTGGCGATTTTCTCGCCGGAAAAGGCTTTTATGTGGTCCTGTTCATCTGCACGGCCGTCATCGGCGTGTCGGCTTGGATATTGCTGTCCACCGGCAGCGGGACGGACGCCGATACGCTGACCGAAGCGCCGGGCGGTCAGGAGGTCATGGCAACCGGCGAGATTGCCGACGCGCTGGTGACCGACGCGGCGGAGAGCAGGGCCGAGGAGACGCCGGCGCCCCCGTCGCCGACGGCGAAGCCCAGCCCGAGCCCGAGCCCCAGCCCCAGTATCGCCCCCTCGGCCAAGCCGGAGGACAATAAGCCGGCCTCGGCAATACAGAGCGAGGATACGGAGCCGGCAATGACCAAGGAGCCCGTCTTTGTCTGGCCGCTCATGGGCGAAATCAAAACCGGCTACGCCGTGGACGAGCTGGTTTACAGCAAGACGATGGCCGACTGGCGCACCCACGACGGCATTGACATCGCCGGGGACCTGGGCGCCAAGGTCATGGCGGCCGCGGACGGGACCGTCGCCGATGTCCGCACGGACGACCTGCTGGGCACCGTGGTGGTGATTGACCACGGCAACGGCCTGCAGAGCATTTATGCGAACCTGACGGCGGCGCCCGTTGTAAAGACGGGCGACAAGGTCGCCATGGGCGCTGTGATCGGCGCCGTCGGCGATACGGCCATCGGCGAAGCCAACGAGGTGACGCATCTGCATTTTGCCATGACAAAGGACGGCCAGCCCGTCAATCCCATTGATTATCTGCCGAAGCGTTAACGAGTTCAATAGTAAGATGATTTCCCGTTTTTCATCGGGCCGCGCTTTAAACCGGCGGTCATGAAAAACGGGAAATTTATTTCCGCCCCCGGCGGCGGCATCATGCAAAGCGGCGGTCTGTAGCGGCTGCCGCCAAACAAAATAGCAGTTTTCTCTTCCAATTTTTCTGCAAATATATTAAAATAAACTCTGCCAATCCAAGAGAACCGGTGATTTTGCCTTCAAGCCGGCTTCGGATGATGGCCTGTGATCATTCGTGGAGGTGTTGTAGTGGCTGCTGATAAACCGGTTTTCAAGCGGGTGCTTTTGAAAATCAGCGGCGAGGCGCTGTCGGGAGACAAGCACTTCGGGCTCGATTTTGATGTGATAAAAAACGTCTGCAGCGTTATTAAAAAGTGTGTGGAGGCGGGTGTCGAAATCGGCATTGTCGTCGGCGGCGGCAATTTCTGGCGCGGGACAAAGGACGGCGGCGGCAAGATTGAGCGCACGCGCGCCGACCACATGGGCATGATGGCGACGGTCATGAACTGTCTGGCGCTGGCGGACGTGCTTGAGCAGATGGACGTCCCCGTCCGCGTCCAGACGGCGCTTGAAATAAGGGCCGTGGCCGAGCCGTATATCCGGCTCAAGGCGGATAAGCATCTTCGGAACGGCCGCGTCGTCATATTCGGCTGCGGCACGGGCTGCCCGTACTTTTCAACGGATACGGCCGCGGTGCTCCGGGCGGCGGAAATCGACGCCGACGTCATCCTGCTGGCGAAGAACATCGACGGCGTTTACAGCGCGGATCCGAAGGTTGATCCCAGCGCTGTTAAATTTGATACCATCTCTTATGACGATGTCCTGGCCAGGAAGCTGACGGTCATGGATTCCACGGCCACGTCCCTGTCCATGGACAACCACATCCCCGTCATCCTCTTCGCGCTGAAAGACCCGGAGAACATCTACCGCGTCATCATGGGCGAAAAAATCGGCACCGTTGTCACCGGACCCGCTTATACAGGATAATAAAACTGAGGATATCACGACACAGGAGGAATCGTCATGAACGCCATGTATGCTGAATATGAGAATAAAATGAAAAAAACGGTTGAGGTGCTGCACTCGCAGTTTACCACCGTCCGGGCCGGCCGCGCCAACGCGGCGGTGCTCGACCACATCAGGGTGGAATACTACGGCACCCCGACGCCCATCAATCAGATTGCGTCCATCGCGACCCCCGACCCCAGGACCCTCGTCATTCAGCCCTGGGATGCCTCGAGCCTCAAGAACATCGAGAAGGCCATCCAGACATCGGACCTGGGCATCAACCCCACCAACGACGGGCGTGTGGTCCGCCTGGTCTTCCCCCAGCTGACGGAGGAGCGGCGCAAGGAGCTTGTCAAAATGGTGAGCAAGTACGCCGAGGAGGCCAAGGTCGCCATCCGGAATATCCGCCGCGACGCGCTGGAAGTGTTCAAAGCCCAGAAGAAAAAGTCCGAAATTACCGAGGACGACCTGAAGGATATCGAAAAGGACCTGCAGAAGCTGACGGACGATTACATCAAGGAAATTGAAAAGGTTGCCGAAAAGAAAGAGAAAGAGCTCTACGAAGTATAAGACATAGGACGCCCGGGGCTCAAAGCGAAGCTTAAGCAAAGCTTAAGCATATAGGGCGCGCCGGGCCCGAAGAGGCACCATATGAAATTATTCGGCATTAAAAACAGGCGGGCGGGGCAGCTTGATCCGGAAAAGCTCCCCCGCCATATTGCGATAATAATGGACGGCAACGGCCGCTGGGCCAGGAAGCGCGGCCTGCCGCGCTCGGCCGGGCACGCCGTCGGCGCGGAGACATTTCGGCGGGTGGCCACATATTGTAAGAATATCGGCATCCAATATCTCACGGTTTTCGCCTTCTCTACGGAAAACTGGAAGCGCCCGGCCGAAGAGGTGGCCTCGATCATGGAGCTCCTTGAGAAATATCTCAAGGAGGCCATTGAGACCATGGAGCGCGACAGGGTGAAAATGAAGTTTTTCGGCGATATCTCGATATTATCCGAAAAGCTCCAAAACCTCATCGCCAGGACGGAGGCCATCTCCGAGCGCTTTGACGGCGTACAGGTGAATATGTGCGTCAATTACGGCGGCCGGGACGAGATCCTGCGCGCGGCGCGCGCCTATGCCGCCGATTATGCCAAAAACGGGACGGCGCTTAACGAGGATACCTTTTCCCGGTATCTGTATTCGGCGGGTCTGCCGGACCCCGACCTGATTATCCGGCCCAGCGGCGAGATGCGCCTGTCAAACTTTCTGTTGTGGCAGGCGGCCTATGCAGAGCTATATTTTACGGACGTCCTGTGGCCGGATTTTGATGAAAAGGAACTCGACCGCGCCATCCTCTCGTATCAGAAAAGGGACCGGCGATACGGGGGCGTGAAAGGAAAGAGCACATGAAGACCAGAATACTTGTTGCCGTCGTCTGCGTGCCGATATTGTTTGTCATCCTGTTTTATCTCCCGCCGGCAGCCGTGACGGTTTTAGTGGCGGCGATTGCGGTGGCAGCCGCCGACGAGCTGCTACGGGCGACAGGCTCGGCCACCCGGAAAAGGCTTTACGGATACGCGGCCGTCCCGGCGGCGATTATTCCGGCGGCGGTTTACCTTGGCTCGGGAGACATGGTATTCCGTGCCGTTTTATTTTTGCTGATGGCGCTCTTATTCACAGAAGCCATTCTCTCCTATAAGCGTGAAAACGCACTCCGCCTGTCCCAGCTGTCCGCCGTTTTGTTTGGCGGCGCGCTGATACCGTACTTTTTGGCCGCCATCGTGAGCCTGAAAATGGCCGAAAACGGCCGGTATTACGTACTTATCCCCTTCATCGTGGCCTTCATTACGGACGGGGGCGCATACTTTGTCGGCGTGTTTTTCGGAAAGCACAAGGCGTTCCCCGCCGTGAGCCCCAAAAAGACGGTGGAGGGCTGCGTGGGCGGCATTACAATCGGCGTCGCCGGCACGGTGCTGCTGGGCGTGCTGATGTATCTGGCGGCGGATTATACCGTCAACTTCTGGGCGCTTGTCGTATACGGTCTGGTGGGCGGTATCGTCACGGAGCTTGGAGACTTGGCGTTTTCTCTTATCAAGCGGGAGTACGGCGTCAAGGATTACGGCAGGCTGCTGCCGGGCCACGGCGGTATTCTGGACCGGTTTGACAGCATGGTTTTTGCCGCGCCCGCCGTCTATCTGCTGTCGGTGATTTTTCCGGCGTTTTAAACGCCGCGCATTTTTGCGCCGGATTCTGGAATAGTATAATAGTGCCTCATGGGTGTGAATGAGGGATAAAATGAACAGACAGAACATCTCGCTGTTAGGTTCCACCGGGTCCATCGGCCGGCAGACCCTGGAGGTGGCGCAGCTGCTGGGGCTCAAGGTCTGCGCCCTGGCGGCCAATACCGGCGGGCAGCTGTTGGAGGCCCAGGCGCGGAATTTCCGGCCGTCTGTCGTCGCCGTCTATAACGAAAACGCCGCCCGCGACATGAAAACGCGGCTTGGCGACACAGCCATCCGCGTCGTCTCCGGCATGGACGGCCTGATTGAAGCGGTCGTCTGCCCCGATGCCGGAACCGTCGTCACGGCGGTGGTGGGCACCGTGGGGCTCCGGCCCACCCTGGCGGCCATAGAAGCGGGCAAGCGCATCGCGCTGGCCAACAAGGAGACGCTGGTGTGCGCCGGCGAGCAGGTGATGCGCGCCGCGGCGGCGCACGGGGCCCAAATCCTTCCCGTGGATTCCGAGCACTCGGCCATTTTTCAGTGCCTGCAGGCGCACGGCCCGGCATCCGGCGGCGGCGCGCCGTTTAAAAGAATCCTGCTGACGGCGTCCGGCGGTCCCTTCCGGGGCAGGACGGCGGCCGAATTGCAGCAGGTTACCCGGCGGGAGGCCCTCAGCCACCCCAACTGGGCCATGGGCCCTAAAATTACCGTGGATTCGGCCACGCTGATGAACAAGGGGCTGGAGTTTATCGAAGCCATGCACCTGTACGGCGCTCGGCCGGAGCAGATTAAAGTCCTGATCCACCCGCAGAGCATCGTTCATTCCATGGTCGAATTTACCGACAACACCGTGGTCGCCCAGCTGTCCGTGCCCGACATGCGCCTGCCGATTCAATATGCCCTCACCTATCCAGACAGGCTGCCGTCCCTGACGCCGGAACTGGACCTTGTGCAAATCGGGGCGCTGACCTTTGAAGAGCCCGATTTGGAGACCTTCCGGTGCCTGAAGCTGGCGCTGGAAACAGCCGAAATCCGCGGCACCGCCTGCGCCGTGATGAACGCGGCCAACGAAGCGGCGGTTTCTCTGTTTTTAGAGGATAAAATCACATTCCCGGGCATTTACGACGCCGTCCGGGCGGCGCTGGACAGCATAAAAAACATCCCCGACGCCACGGTGGAGGATATACTGGCCGCCGACCGGGAGGCCAGGAGACTTGTTATGGACAGAGGCTAACCCGTATGAAAGGGCAGTGATCTATGTATATCGTTATCGGCATTCTCGTTTTCGGAATCCTGATCATCATCCATGAGCTGGGCCACTTTATCGCCGCCAAGGCCTTTGGGGTCAAGGTTGTGGAGTTTTCCGTCGGCATGGGCCCCAGGCTCTTGAAGAAACAGGGGAAGGAGACCCTGTATTCCCTGCGGGCGCTGCCCCTGGGCGGCTCCTGCCTCATGGAGGGTGAGGATGAGGAGGTGCCGGACCCGCGGGCCTTCACCGCGCAGCGGCGCTGGAAGCGCCTTGTCATTCTGGCCGCGGGCTCCTTTATGAATTTTATCTTCGGCGCAATCGTCGTCTTTATCCTGGTCTGGCAGTCCACGGCTTTTGTGGGGGCGACCGTCACCGAGTTGGAGGAGGATTTCCCCCTCAAAGGCGAAAACGGCCTGATGGTCGGCGATACCATTGTGGAAATCAACGGCGAAAAGGTTTATTATATAGAGGATTTTTCAACCTTTATGTCTCTAGCCGGCGGCAGGCCGGTGGACATGACGGTCCTCCGGGACGGAGAAAAGGTCCGGCTTGATGACCTGCCGCTGAAAAGAAGCGTCCTGGTGGACGGCGAGCTGAAATACGGCATCACCTTCAACAAAATTGAAGCCACCGCCGGCGAAAAGTTCAATTACGCGGTGTATACAACCATGAATTTCGTCCGGCTTGTGCGCATCAGCCTTGCCCAGATGTTCAGCGGGGCCGTGGGTTTTCGGGAGGTGTCCGGCCCCGTCGGTATCGTCAGCACCATGAACCAGGTGGCGCAGCAGTCCCAGTCCTTCGGCGCGGCCATCTATAACCTGGCGTTTCTCAGCGCCCTCATCGCCGTCAACCTGGCGGTGTTCAACATGCTGCCCATCCCGGCGCTGGACGGCGGGCGCATCTTTTTCATGATAATCACCTTCTTTGTGGAAAAAATCAGCCGGCGGCGCATCAACCCGAAATACGAGGGGTATATCCACACGGCGACCTTTATGCTCCTGGTCGGGCTGATGCTTGTCGTCATGGTTAACGATGTGGTGAAGATTGTCAATGGCCAGTAAACAAATAAACGTGGGCGGCGTTTTGATCGGCGGCGGCGCGCCGGTCACCGTCCAGTCCATGACGAATACGAAAACCAGCGATATCGAGGCCACGTCGGCCCAGATCAGGCGTCTGGCGGCGGCCGGCTGCGATATCGTGCGCGTGGCCGTCCCCGACGAGGACGCCGCCCGGGCTTTTGCGGAAATCAAAAAGCGGGCGGAAATACCGGTGGTGGCGGATATTCATTTCAGCCATAAACTGGCCATCATGGCCTGTGAAGCCGGCGCCGACAAGATCCGCATCAACCCCGGCAACATCGGCGGCGAGGACAAAGTCCGGGCGGTTGCGTCGGCCTGCCGGGAAAGGGGCGTCCCCATCCGGATCGGCGTCAACGGCGGCAGTCTGGAGCGGGACCTGCTGGACAAATACGGCGGCGTCACCAAAGAGGCTCTGGTGGAAAGCGCCCTGCGCCATATCCGGCTACTGGAGAGGGCGGCGTTCGACGATATCTGCGTTTCGGTGAAAACCTCCGATACGGCCCTGACCATCGAGGCCTACCGGCTCCTGTCCCGGACGGTGGATTATCCGCTGCACCTGGGCGTCACGGAGGCTGGCACGGAATATATGGGCGTTATTAAGTCTGCCGTCGGCATCGGCGCGCTGCTGTCGGAGGGCATCGGCGATACCCTCCGGGTTTCCCTGACGGCGCCGCCGGAGCGGGAGGTTAAGGCGGGGATTGCCATTTTAAAGGCCCTGGGGCTGCGCCGGAGCGGCGCGGAGCTCATCTCCTGCCCCACCTGCGGGCGTACCCGGATTGACTTGATCGATATTGCTGAGGCCGTGGAGCGCCGCCTGGAGCAGCTGGACCGGGACATTACGGTGGCCGTTATGGGCTGCGCCGTCAACGGCCCGGGCGAGGCCCGCCGCGCCGATTACGGCATTGCCGGCGGGGACGGCGTCGGCGTCCTTTTCAAAAAGGGCGAAATCGTCAAAAAAGTCCCCATGGACAAGCTTGTGGGCGAGCTGTTCGCGCTGATTGAAGCGGACACCGAATAACGCGCCTGCTTTATATATAACATGCTTTTTACCGCCAGGCGCGGATAAGGAAACCTTGCGATACATAGAGACAACTGGCGCATTGAAAGGGAGTAAGGTATTGAGCGCGCAAAAAACCGTACCTTTTTATGAGATGTTTTCCTGCTGCAAACAG
>JAJUHI010000052.1 GCA_029267955.1 Sporobacter termitidis
AGAGGTGCGCCAGGGTCGTAAAGTCGGCCACCTGAACCTGACCGACAGCGATACAGACCGTCTGAGCGCGACGCTGGAAGCGTTGAAGCCGCTGCTGCCAGCGGAATACGCCAGCGGTATCGTCTGGGCGCAGGCGCAGCTGGCGTAATCCAGCTCTCCACAGTCCCGGAGGCGGTGCTGCGCACCTGTCCGGGCTACCTCTCTGGCATAATCCTTCGCCTGAATCCCGGCTTGCGGCGCGCTGCGCCTTAGCCGGGCTACCAGACCAACCATCATTTGCCCCGTAGCCATTCAACAAAATCCGCAAACCGCACGAACATGTAGCCCGGGCAAGGCGCGTCGAGCGCCGCCCCCGGGGAAAGAGCGCAGGATATTTCAGCGTCTGCTTCGCTGCTTGATTTTACCTGTGCATCAGGGCTTAATGCAGGTTCCCGCCCGCCCGGCAAGGGTATCCTCAATGCGTGATAGTGCGCCAATCCACGCCCGCTTGCCCCTGCGGCGAACATAGCTGCTGACTGCCGAAATTTTCGGCCCCATCGCCCCATCGTCGCGAGCAAAAGGTGCCAGCGCTTCCGGAGTCGCTTCACGGATCGGTCGCTGCATTGGGGTGCCCCAGTGTTCATATACCGCATCCGCATCGGTGAGGATCACCAAACCATCGGCATCAATCTGTTCCGCCAGTAGCGCTGCGGCCAAATCTTTATCGATAACCGCCTCTGCGCCCTGTCCGCTCTCGAGCACCGGAATGCCTCCGCCGCCACAGCAGATCACGACATGTCCCTCGCCCAGCAGGCGCTCAATCGAGTCGCTCTCCGCAATTTTCACCGGCCTTGGCGAGGCGACGACCCGACGCAAGTATTTGCCGTCGCGCTTCATCGTCCAGCCATACTCCTCTTCCAGCTGCTGCTGTAACTCAGGGTCATAGACCGGACCGATAAATTTCTCCGGCGCCGAAAAGGCCGGATCGTTCGATGCCACAGTAATACGCGTCATCACTGTCGATACCGGCGGTACCGATGATTCCTGCGCCAGACATTGGGCCAGCATATAACCAATCATGCCCTGACTCTCCGCGACCAGCACGTCCAACGGGTAAGGTTCGACGTCGCTATAGGCCAGATTTTGCAGCGCCAGCAGACCTACCTGCGGCCCGTTGCCGTGCACAATGGCCAACCGGTAATGCTGCGCCAGGCGCGCCAGCGCGGGAACGGCACTGTGAATATTGCGATACTGATTTTCTACCGTCAGCGCTTCCCCGCGCTGTAATAAAGCGTTACCCCCGAGGGCAACTACCAGCGTTTTCATAAAAGTCCTTACATTATTTGTTGCGCCAGCCAGAATCCCAGAAGCGTATCGGCACCAGAGGTGTGCCCCATCGCCAGCAGGGCTTCGACGGCAGGTTCAATTCGTCGTCCGCACTGAAGCGCGTTAACAACATGCAGTAGCGGTGAAGCGAAGCATCCCGCGCTGGCGTAGCGTAAATAGTTGACGCTGACCTGCGTTGTGGCGGCATGCAGATCGCCGGAGGCACGAAAGAAATGGTGTCCGCTGTTGCGCGACATCAGTCCAGAACACCACGCGAACAGCATCATGCCGATCAGCATATCGTCCATGCTCGGCGTCAGGCCTGGCCCCTTCCCCAGCCACAGCCGCCAGTCAACGGCGTTCCCGGTCATCGCAGAGGCAAAACAGTGGCGTAATTGCCGCAGCTCAGAATGATGCGGTAGATGGATAGCCTGCGACAGCGGCCCAAACAGGCCCGTCTCTTCCGGACGCTTCATAAGCGCTGTCGGCAGATAAGGGCCATCTGGCTGATATCGAGGCCGCAGGGAGCAGCGTCTGCGCGGTGGTAACAGCAAAAGGTTATCGACCTGAATGCCGTCATCCCGCGCTATCGGCATCCCCCCCGCCTTCAGCGCCGCGTGTAAACGGATAAAATCACGGTGACGTAATACCCATCCGCCGGGGCTCACGCCTTGTCCCCGATGATGCAGCGTCAGCAGCGCGCCGCCTGCAACATAGAGATTGATGGTGCGCTGCCAGAGGCCGCCGGTTCGCCATGGCTGGCGATGGTCCGGCGCGTCAATGCTGCCTGTCAGCGGACGGATCTTATCCATTGCGTGCCTCAGCTCACGCCCAGCTCGTCCGCCAGCGCTTCCAGCGCCAGTTCAAAGCAGGCCAGTGGGGCTCTGACGGTTCCGGCGCCAATCTGGCCGATCCCCGCCTCTTTATGCGCAATACCGGTGTTGATAAGCGGTGTAATGCCAGTTTCAACCACCCGGCGAATATCCAACCCCAAACAGGCGCCCTGGAAATCCCAGCCCGGAATTTGCAGTTGCATATTGCGTTCAAGGAAGATTTCCGCCATCTCTTCGGAGACCGATTTCGCCGCTTCCATCCCACCCGCGCCAACAAAGCGAGTGACGCCCGGGGCCGCGATCATCGCCGCCCCGCCGATGCCGAAGGTTTCAGTGATGGCGCTATCGCCCATATCCGGGTTGGCCTGCTCCTGCGAGAAGCCAGTGAAAAACAGCCCCTGCGGCGTATTGACCGGCGCGGTAAACCAACGGTCGCCCAGCCCGCTGACGCGAATACCGAACATATCGCCGTTACGGGTCATCGCGGTGACAATACTGCCCGCGCGGATCTGCGCCCCGGCATCCATCGCTGATTTGCAGTAGGCCATCGCCAGGTTGAGGAAGAACTGATCGGTGATGGCGAGAAAATCCATCACTTCAGCAATCTGCTGTTTGTCGTGATTGAGGCGCGCCAGATGCGGCGCCAGCGTGCGCATTAGCAGCGCGGAGGTGGCGATATTACGCTGGTGGAACTCATCACCCATGGTAATGCCCTGTGCCATCATCGCCGTCAAATCGATGCCGCGCTCCATCTGTTTCAGCGCTGCGCTAAGAACTGGCATCAGCACATCGCGCATCCAGCGCAAGCGCTGCTGCACATCTTCACCGTAAGCGCCAAAACGCATCACCTTGCCAATCCCTTCGTTCAGGTTGCAATAGGCGCGGTTGCCTTCAGCGATGTTTTCCACCACCAGCATCGGCATGTTCGGCGAAGTAATGCCGCCCATAGGCCCCACGGCGTTAACGTGATGGCATGGGATAAAGGTAATTTCGCCGCTTTCCAGCATTGCATGGGCGGTTTTTTCATCCTGCGCCCAGCCTTCGAACAGGCATGCGCCAATGCAGGCTCCTTTCATTGGGCCGGTCATCGCCTGCCAGCGCATCGGCGGCCCGGCGTGGAGCAACGATTTGTTCTGATTCAGCGCCCCGATTAGCGCACCTGCCGGCTTCACATCCAGCCAGTGCGGACGAGCATTCCGAATTCGTTCAATTACAGCCTCATTGGCCTGCGCCACTGATGTAAACATAGGGACCTCTTATTGCAAACGCTCTAATAAACGAGCCAGTTTTTTATTTCCTCCGGCAATCGGCGCCCACTGATAGTGAACAACCGGCGTTCCGGCGGACTGTAAATCGATCGCAAAACTGCGCAGACCGGCATTAATTACCGCCACTCCGTCCAGCAGACTGGAACGCGGTGCGGGCTCCGCCAGCCGCTGAGGGCTAATCAGCGCAACAGCAAGCAGCGCGGCTTCCGGGAGGCTATCGACCACCACCACGCCGGCATCTTCCAGCTCGGCAATTTGACGGGAACGACACTGCGGGTCATTTTCGGTACCGGTTACTGTCGCGATAACGTGCAGCGGACTATCGTCGGCCCTGGTCGCCCACGCCCGCTGGCATGCTTCGACCAGCGAGCCCGCCGGTTCGGCGGTGGCGCCATAACCAATCACCACATCCAGCAGCAATACGCCCACCTGCGTTTGCTCGCCGAGGTCGGCAATCAGTTGGTTACGCAGGGAGGGATCAATCATCGGGTGTGGACGACCGACGGTGTAGAAATCATCGCCGAGGTCGACGACCTGGTGGCCCATCGCGTTGAGCATCATGCCCTGCGGGTGATGCGCATCAGGGGTAATGTTCAGGCGCTCAGCCAGCAGCCCGGCGGATTCCGCCGCCAGCGTGCCGCCGGTGTATAAACCGCGGATATGCTTACCCGCGACGGCGGTCAGATTTTCCTGATGGCGTACCACTCGCGCCAACAGACACGCCAGCCGACCGGCCTCGTCCAGCGTGCGGGCAAACCAGACGTTTTCATCGCGGTCGACTGGCGAGACATAGCCAAGAAACAGCGCCACCACCGGTTTAGCACTGCGTTTCATTGCGTTAATTATCTTCAGGCGCACCGCCTCAGCAGGTGGCTTGGAAACAAAGGCCAATACCTGGCTCTGCGCATCCTGGGTCAGCATTTCCAGCGCCGTTTGTGCACTAAGGCCCCCCACTTCCGCGCTCAGATCGCGGCCGCCGAGACCTATCGCATGGCTGATCCCTTCCCCGCCGAGGACAATCTGCGAGACAAGTTCCTGAATGCCGGTACCGGAGGCGCCAATCACCCCGATATTGCCCTCCGGTGCGACGTTGGCGAAGGCCAGCGGGGTGCCAGCAATCATGGCGGTGCCGCAGTCCGGCCCCATGACCAGCAACCCTTTATCGCGGGCGCGGGTTTTGAGCGCGATTTCATCTTCCAGGGTGACGTTGTCGGAGAAAATCATGACGCTTTTCTCGCTACTGAGTGCCTGATGGGCCAGTTCCGCGGCATATTCTCCGGCAACGGAAATTAAGGTCATATTGGCCTGCGGCAGTTTTTGCATCGCACTTTGCCAGCGGCGAACCACGTTCAGGCTCTGACTTTGCCCGCTCCCCTGCGCCAGGGCGGTAAGGGCCTCATCAAGACGGGCAGCGATCATTTGCGTAACCGACGCACCCGCGCAATCGGTGCGGATCGCCACGCAAATATCATTTGGCGTCGCGCTGGCAAAATCGTCGTGCCAGAACCCGGTCGTTTCCAACAGCGATTTATTTGCCGGCGTGCCCATCATGACTGAAACATCATCGACATTTTCTGACTCACTCAGCTTACGTGAAATAATCATTAAACTGACGGAATCCTGAAAACAGCCCTTTTTAATAAAGGCATGGATCATAATAACTCCCCAATAATTGCACCCATTGCAATTGAATGAGCATGGTTAATCTGCCATCAGGCTAACGGGATGGAATTATCAATGGCGTGACCAAAATCACATGAGGATTATTACCACAGGCTTTCAAACAAACCGCCTGACATTAGCAGTGATTTTTTAATAAATCGATTTCACGGTCATTTATGACAAATCCGTTACGATTATCAAATAAAATCTAACACTGGTCATTTAACTATACAGATCACAATTTCAGTTTCTTTTCCCCGTATTTTAGTCAGCAGTCAGGCTCTACACCGTCGTTAAAAGGAAGACAGATGAAAGTCAGTCGGGAAACACTACATCAGCTTATTGCTAATAAGCTGAACGCAGCAGGACTTACTCATAATCACGCGGATATTATTGCCGATGTGTTGGTTTATGCCGATGCCAGAGGCATTCATTCCCACGGCGCGGTTCGCGTTGAATATTATGCGGAACGTATTTCAAAAGGCGGAACCAATCGTCATCCCACCTTCACCTTTGAAAAGAACGGCCCCTGCAGCGGTATTTTGCATGCCGATAATGCCGCCGGTCAGGTGGCCGCCAAAATGGGCATGGAGCACGCGATAGAATTGGCCAGGGAAAACGGCGTGGCCGTGGTCGGCATCCGGCGTATGGGCCACAGCGGAGCGATCTCTTACTTCACCCGGCAGGCCGCCCGAGCCGGGCTAATCGGGATTTCGCTATGCCAGTCGGACCCGATGGTCGTGCCTTTTGGCGGGGCGGAAATCTATTACGGAACCAACCCGCTGGCCTTTGCCGCGCCCGGCGAGGGCGATGATATCATCACCTTCGACATGGCCACCACGGTGCAGGCATGGGGGAAAATTCTCGACGCCCGCTCGCGCCATGAAACCATTCCCGATAGCTGGGCGGTGGATAAAAACGGCGCGCCGACCCGCGATCCTTTTGCCGTTCACGCCCTGCTTCCGGCAGCCGGCCCGAAAGGCTACGGCCTGATGATGATGATCGACGTCCTCTCCGGCATTTTGCTCGATCTCCCCTTCGGCCGCCAGGTCAGCTCTATGTACGACAACCTGAGCCAGGGACGCGAGCTGGGCCAGCTGCATATCGTCATCAACCCGGCATTTTTCTCCTCCAGCGCACTATTCCGCCAGCATATCAGCGACACCATGCGTGAATTAAACGCCATTACGCCAGCGCCCGGATTTAACCAGGTTTATTACCCCGGGCAGAACCTGGATATCAATGAGAAAAACAGCGCCGTCAACGGGATCGAGATCGTTGATGAGATTTATGACTATCTGGTTTCGGACGCTTTATATAACCGCTCTTATGAAACCAATTCCCCATTTGCTCAATAAATTAAAATACAGGAGTTGCGTATGGCTCATTATTTTCGACAGGCAATAGAAGAGACATTGCCCTGGCTTTCCGCTTTCGGCGCCGACCCGACCGGGGGCATAACCCGCCTGCTCTATTCGCCAGAATGGCTGCAGGCGCAGCAGGCATTCAAACAAAGAATGAGCGAAAGCGGACTAGAAACGCGCTTTGATGAAGTGGGTAACCTCTATGGTCGTCTGCCCGGCACGCGCTTTCCCGATGAAGTTATCCTCAGCGGTTCGCATATTGATAGCGTCGTTAACGGCGGCAATCTTGACGGCCAGTTCGGCGCGCTGGCGGCCTGGCTGGCGGTTCGCTGGCTAAAAGAGACCTACGGGGCGCCGCTGCGCACCGTGGAAGTGCTGGCGTTAGCGGAAGAAGAAGGTAGCCGCTTCCCTTACGTCTTCTGGGGCAGCAAAAATATCGTCGGCATCGCTAACCCGGCGGACGTGCGTGAGATTAAAGACGCCAAAGGCGTGGCGTTTATCGATGCCATGAAGCAGTGCGGTTTCAGCCTACCCGCCGCCCCGCTGGCGCCGCGCCGGGATATTAAAGCCTTCGTGGAGCTGCATATTGAGCAGGGTCGCGTGCTGGAAACCAACAAGCAGTCTATCGGCGTGGTCAACGCTATTGTCGGACAGCGTCGCTACACCATCACCCTCACCGGCGAGTCTAACCATGCCGGCACGACGCCAATGGGCTACCGTCGCGACACCGTCCATGCCTTTAGCCGTATCTGCTGCGAATCTATCGCCAAAGCAAAAGCCCACGGCGACCCGCTGGTGCTCACCTTCGGTAAAGTCGACCCGCAGCCGAATACGGTCAACGTGGTGCCGGGCAAAACCGTCTTCACTATGGACTGCCGCCATACCGATGCGCTGGAGTTAACGGCATTTACTGAGGTCATTGAGGCCGATATGCGGCGGATCTGTCAGGAGATGGATATTGGCATTGAGGTCGATCTGTGGATGGATGAGGCGCCGGTTCCCATGGATAAGAAGCTGGTGGCCCAGCTCACCGCGCTTTGTGAAAAAGAGAAGGTGAATTTCCGTGTGATGCACAGCGGCGCGGGACACGACGCGCAGATATTCGCGCCCTGCTTTCCGACCTGCATGATCTTTATGCCGAGCATCAAAGGCATCAGCCATAACCCGGCGGAAAGCACGCATATCGAGGATCTGGCGGAAGGCGTAAAAACGCTCGCCTTAATGTTACATCAACTGGCCTGGACTGAATAAGGAAACGATCATGGGTTATTTAAACAATGTGGTTGGCTATCGCGATGATTTACTGGCCAGCCGTTCCATCGTGCGCCACGGCAATTACGCGCTGTTGACGCCGGACGGTCTGGTCAAGAACGTTATTCCGGGTTTTGAACATTGCGATGTGACTATTTTGTCAACGCCGAAATTAGGCGCCACCTTTGTTGATTATCTGGTCACGCTGCATGAAAACGGCGGTCATCAAAGCGGTTTTGGCGGCGAAGGCATTGAGACCTTCCTGTATGTGATTAAGGGAGAAATCATCGCCGGGGCTCAGGGTAAATCCTTCGCGCTGACCGAAGGCGGTTATCTTTACTGCCCGCCGGGTGAGCGGATGACTTTCAGTAATAACCATTCAGCCGATAGCCAGCTCTTCCTCTATAAGCGCCGCTATATTCCGACAGAGGGACATGCGCCTTATCTGGTCACCGGCAACGTCAGCCAGCTGGAGCGTATTCATTATGAAGGAATGGAAGACGTTATCCTGATCGATTTCCTGCCAAAAGAGCTGGGCTTCGATATGAATATGCATATTCTCTCTTTCGCACCGGGGGCCAGCCACGGCTACATTGAAACCCACGTCCAGGAGCATGGCGCCTATATTCTCTCCGGCCAGGGAGTGTATAACCTCGACAACCACTGGGTTCCGGTCAAGCAAGGCGATTATATCTTTATGGGCGCTTACTCCCTGCAGGCGGGATACGGCGTCGGACGGGAAACGTTCAGCTACATCTATTCGAAAGACTGCAACCGCGACGTTGAGATCTGATGGCTATCAAACTGCGCACGTCGGTATCGCCCGGCGGCGCTTCGCTTGCGCGGGCCTACGGGGAAATCTCGCCGCTTTCGTAGGCCGGGTAAGACGTCAGCCGCCACCCGGCGAAATGCGGGCACAATAGCAAGGACGAATTTGTTATCCATCTCATAAAATTCATTTTTGTTTAGCTATGTTGGATTTTGCCACGGTGAGAACCGTGGCATTTTTTATTCAGGCGGGAATGTTCTGACCGATCTTGATAGCACAGGCGATATTGCGCGCGCAGGCATACAGATTTTGCTCGCCGCGATCCAGCACCTCGGCCAGCGGCGCCAGCGCGGGCAGAATGCTAAATACCGCATCAATACCATGCTGATGCACCGCTTCCACGCCGTCCCCCAGCACGCCTGCGATACCGATCACCGGGATGCCATGCTTTTTCGCGAGCCGCGCCACGCCAATCGGCGCTTTGCCGCCGACGGTTTGTGAATCCATTCGCCCTTCACCGGTCATCACCAGGTCCGCATCGCGCAGCGCCTCCTCCAGTTTCATCGCCTCAATCACGATATCGATGCCCGGCTTCAGCGCCGCGTTAAGGAATACGCAGGCCGCCACGCCCATCCCGCCGGCCGCGCCGCCGCCGACTATCGCCGTCACCTCCTCACCCGTTGCCATTAGCAACACCTGAGCGTAATTTTGCAAACCGCGCTCGAGGGCAGCGACCATCTCAGCGCTGGCTCCTTTTTGCGGGCCAAAGACCGCCGCCGCGCCGCGCTCGCCGAGTAGCGGATTATCCACATCGCAGGCTACGTCAATCCGGCACTCGCGAAGTCGGGGATCGAGATCGCGTAAATCAACGTTGACCAGCCGCTCTAACGCTCCGCCGCCGAGCCCGACGCTATCGCCGCGTTCATCAACAAAGCGTGCTCCCAGCGCCTGAGCCATCCCCATTCCGCCATCCACCGTGGCGCTGCCGCCAATACCGAGAATGATGTGACGGACGCCGGCGTCCAGCGCATGGCGAATCAGCTCACCGGTGCCGTAGCTGGTGGCCTGCAGGGGGTTGCGTTCGTCGGGGGGAACCAGCATGAGTCCGCTGGCCGCCGCCATCTCAATAAACGCGGTGTGTCCGTCGCCGCTCAGGCCATAGAAGGCGCCGACAAAATCGCCCATCGGCCCCATGACCGGCAGCATCACCATTTTACCCTCGGTGGCCTCAACCATTGCCTCCACCGTCCCCTCGCCGCCGTCGGCGATCGGCAGACAGATGCACTCCGCCTGCGGGAAAATAGAGGTAAAGCCCGCCTTAATCGCCTGGGCGCAGCGGCTGGCGCTGACGCTTTCTTTGAACGAGTCCGGTGCAATAATAATTTTCATGGTTCATCCTTTTAATGTCATGACTTAATACGATCCCAGGGAATGAGATTCTCCATGGCTACCGCCAGCAGCACCCCGATTAGTAAGCCGTTACCTACAAGGGGTCTGATTGTCAGAGGCAACGTCTGGAGATAAACCGGCGGCAGGCCCATCAAAAAAATGCCGACAAATAACGGCAGCGCCAGCCGGTAGATATTTCGTGCGGTAAAGGTAATTTGCTTACTGAAAGATAAACTGGAATATAACAACGGCAAATAAGAGACCAGCATGACCGCGCTGCTGATCGGTAAAGGCAGGGTGGTAAAAAAGTGGGTCAGCGGCGTAAATAATCCAACCAGCAGACAGCACAAGCAGCCGATAATAAATGGCCGGCGCGAGGTGTCGCCAGTTTGAGTTAATAAAGCTGTCGACGAAACAAAGGGAGAAAATGGCACCACGTTGAGCGGAACCGTTATTAATGTCATCAAACCGGAGATCATAAAGCTGCGTCGATAGCGGGTATTACTGGCCCCTTGTTCGGGGTAAAAAACATCGGTGCTGCGAATGGCGCCATAGGTATTGGTAATATTCACCAGTCCCGCCAGCAGTGCGGTTAAGATGATGCCGGGCCGTAGCTGGCCGCCGTAACCCAGCGGGAACCACTGCCAGTGAATCGGCCCGGATGCCATCGTGGCAGGCGGAGTGCGAAACAGCAGATACCAGCCAGCCCAACCCGCCAGGGTTCCGATCAGCAGGGCGTAGCGAGCGATACCATCCGGGAGAAAAATGATCATTCCCAGCACCAGAATCATCACCATCAGCGCCAGGCAAAATGGCGCCAGCTGAATACCCGGATTGACCTGCGTTGAACTAAAGGGCAGCCCAAGCATGCCTTTAAAAAAGATGGTAGTCAGCTGGGCCCCCAGCAGCAGCATGAAAAAGACCATGACCGTTGGGCTGAAGAGCTTCGCCAGGCGATGGCCAATGCCGCTCACGCCGATGATGATGGTGAGCGCCGCCGAGAAAAATATGCCGACAGCCAGGCTGGAGGCGATGCTGTCGAACGGCGTCCCTCGTGCGGCTTCGCCCACGGTGACCGTCAGAATGGTGCTCCACCACAGGCCCGTCGGTCCTTCCATAATCGCCCGACGATGTCCCAGCAGCGCCTGCGCCAGACAGGCCAACCCGGTGGTGATAAACCCGTACTGGGTAAGCGTAATTAACGCGCTGGCAGGGAGCTGAAAAGCAGACTGTAATGTTGGCGGTACCACAACGGTGTTGCAGAAAATAAAGAAGAACCATTGAAATCCCGCCAGGGTGTTACGTTTATTTAGCGGCAATACCACCATGATGAAATCCTGAAAAAGCGCCTGCCGTTAAACAGGCGCTAAATATGGAATGGGGGCGAGGAACAGTCCCCTCTTCCCTTTTGGGGAGAGGGTTAGGGTGAGGGGAAATGTCCCCCCATGCCCTCACTCCGGCCCTCTCCCAAAGGGAGAGGGAGAAAACCATCCCCAACTGTTTATTCGCCCGTTACTGCTGATGCTTAAGGATAAATTTCCCCTTCGGCGCGCGTGGGAAGCCCTGCTCGATGTCATAGATCACCTCGCCGCGCAGGATGGTTTTAGCAATCCGAGCGCCAATCTTGCGCCCAACGTAAGGGCTGACTTTATGGCGATATTCGAGGTCTTCTGCCCGTAAGACGTAGCTGCTGTTCGGCTGAATAAACACCAGGTCGGCGTCTTTACCCGGCGCGATGCGGCCCTTATGCTTCAGGCCGAAAATATCCGCGGCGTTGGTCGCCATCAGACGGGCAAACTGCGGCAGAGACATACCGCGTTTCTGCACCGCTTCATCGAACATCACGTCCATGCAGTTTTGCAGACCGGCAATCCCGCCCCAGGCCTGCATGATATTGCCAGCCTTCATTTCCGGTGGGCACGGCGAATGGTCGGAGGCCAGGCAGTCGATTTCTCCGTTGAACAGCTTTTCCCACATGCCTTTCTGGTTTTCCGCATCGCGGATCGGCGGAGAGCACTTCGCCAGGGTACCGATCTCTTCAAACTGATCGGTATCCAGGACAAAGTAGTGCGGGCAAGATTCGCAGGTGACATCCTGCCCTTCCTGACGGGCGCGGGTCACTTCGGCGACCCCTTCCGGGCTGCTGACATGACACACGTGCAAGCGGCAACCGGCGACTTTCGCCAGATACAGAACGCGGCGAAT
>JAJUHI010000053.1 GCA_029267955.1 Sporobacter termitidis
CGACCTGTGGATAACCCTTGTCCCGCTTCTGGAGACCCATGAGGTGACCTTCCACTGGGTGAAGGGTCACGCCGAGAACCCCTACAACAACCGCTGCGACCAGCTGGCCGTTGCCGAACGGCAAAAATACGCGGAGAAATAAGCCGGCAAAGCGCCGCCGGCCCGGGGTCTGATTAAAACCATATTGAGGAGATGACATTGTGGGCTTTACATTCTTGCACAATAACTTTAACGTACTGAATCTGGAGAAGAGCCTGGCGTTTTATAAGGAGGCCCTGGGGCTGACAGAGCAGCGCCGGATGGACGCGCCGGACGGCAGCTTTACCATCGTCTTTCTCGGCGACGGCCGGACGCCCCACCAGCTGGAGCTGACCTGGCTGCGGGACAGAACGGCGCCCTATGACCTGGGCGACAATGAAATCCACCTGGCGGTGCAGGCCGACGATTTTGAGAGGGCGAAGAAAAAACACCGGGATATGGGCGTCATCTGTTATGAAAACCCCATGATGGGCATCTATTTCATCGAGGACCCCGACGGGTACTGGATAGAAGTCATCCCCCCGAGAAAATAGGCGCGCAGAAGTAAAAAGCGCCGCACCCTTACGAGGATGCGGCGCTTTTTTGCTTAGCTCTTTATTCTTCTTACTTCAGGTGGTGCTTTTTGACGCGCAGGCGTTCCATGGCGCGGGCCATGGCCAGCTTGGACTGCTGCAGCTCCCGGATGCTCCGCTGCTGGCGCAGCCGCTCCTCGGCCCGGCGCTTTGCCTCCTCGGCCCGGTTCTGGTCGATTTCCTCGGCTGTTTCGCAGGCCTGCACAAAGACCTGGACGCCCTCGTGGTCGACCTCCAGAAAGCCCTCGGAGCTGAAAACCTCCAGGGTTTCCCCGCCGGCCTTTTTGATGGCCAGCGGCCCGATGACCACCGGCATGACGATGGGGACGTGGCCGGCCAGAAAGGTGAACTGGCCGTCAACCGTCGTCACCGTCAGGGCCTCCGCTTCGCCGTCAAAGAAGGTGCGTTCCGGCGTATAGATCATCAGTTTGAAATATTTTGCCATATGACCACCTCGCGTCAAACCGTCTGTATCGCGCCCTTACAGGGAATTGGCCTTTTCATACACGTCGTCGATGGTGCCCACCATGGAAAACGCCGACTCCGGGTAGTTGTCCACCTCGCCGCCGAGAATGGCCTCAAAGGACCGGATGGTGTCCTTCAGCGGCACGTATTTGCCCTTGTTGCCGGTAAACTGCTCGGCCACGTTGAAGGGCTGCGACAAGAACTGCTGGATGCGCCGCGCCCGGTAGACCGTCCGGCGGTCCTCCTCGGTCAGCTCCTCCATCCCCAGAATGGCGATGATATCCCGGAGCTCCCGGTACCGGTTGAGGCAGGTGATGACGCCCTGGGCTGCGTTGTAATGGGCCTGGCCCACGATGGCCGGGTCCAAAATGCGGGAGTTGGACTCCAGCGGGCTGACGGCGGGGTAAATGCCGATCTCCGCGATGGAGCGGGACAGAACGGTGATGGCGTCCAGATGCGAGAAGATGGTGGCGGGCGCCGGGTCCGTCAGGTCGTCGGCCGGCACGTAAATGGCCTGCACCGACGTGATGGAGCCGTTTTTGGTGGAGACGATCCGCTCCTCCAGATTGCCCAGCTCGTTTGCCAGCGTGGGCTGGTATCCAACGGCCGAGGGCATGCGGCCCAAGAGGGCCGACACCTCGTTGCCGGCCTGGACGTAACGGTAGATGTTGTCGATAAAAAGCAGCACGTTCCGGTTCATCACGTCCCGGAAGTATTCCGCTATCGTCAGGCCCGTCAGGCCGACGCGCATGCGGGACCCGGGGGGCTCGTTCATCTGGCCGAAAACCAGGGCCGTTTTCTCGATGGCGCCGGAGTTTTTCATATCCTGTATGAGCTCGTTGCCCTCGCGGCTGCGCTCGCCCACGCCCGCAAAGACGGAATAGCCGCCGTGCATGGTGGCGATGTTGTAGATGAGCTCCATGATCAGCACCGTTTTACCGACGCCGGCGCCGCCGAAGAGGCCGATTTTGCCGCCCTTTGAATAGGGCGTGATCAAGTCGATGACCTTGATGCCCGTCTCAAAAAACTCGGTGACGGGCGTCAGATCCGTGAAGGGCGGCGGGTTCCTGTGAATTTCCCATTCCTGCGCGGCCTGAATGGGGGGGCCGTTGTCGATGGGCCGCCCCAGCACGTCCATCACGCGGCCGAGGACCTCCTTGCCCACGGGAACGCGGATGCCGTGGCCCGTATTGGTGACGGTGGCGCCGCAGGACAGGCCGTCGGTGGCGTCTAAGGCCACGCAGCGGACGATGCCCGGCGACACGTTGGCGGCCACCTCCATGTATCTGCCGTCGGCGGTGACCAGCAGGTCGTTGATCTGCGGCTCCTTCTCGGCATTCTTAAAATGTACGTCAAGGACGGGTCCGCTGATGCGTATCAGCACGCCGTCGTTATTGCCGGTAATCATTTACCTGTCTCCTTTTCTCAGGATTTCAGCAGCGCCCGTAATCTCGGCGATTTCGTTGGTGATGGCGCTCTGACGGGCCATATTGTACTGGGTCCGGAGGCTTTTGAGCATTTCCTGGGCGTTTGAGGTGGCGCTGTGCATGGCGTTCATCCGCGCGTAATGCTCGCTGGCGTACGCCTGCACCATGACGCCGAAGAGGATGCCCAGGATATACTGGGGGACCAGAAGATCAAAAACCACCTGCGGAGACGGATGGTAGATAATTTCAGACAGCGTTTCGGTATCGGCAATATCGCCGTAGTCGTCCAGCAGGATCGGCAGCAGGCGGCGGACGACGGGCTTGTTTTTTGTCTCCCCGTAAAAGGAGGTGTACACGACCCGGACCTCGTCGGTGTGCTCGGTGTCAAAAATGTCCATGATATCCCGGACAAGCCCCCGGGCTCTCGAGAGCGAGGGGTCCTGGGCGATGCCGAGAAACGTCACGTCCGGCGGCATGCCGCGGTCCCTGAAGTAAGCCTCGGCCGTGTTGCCGATGGTCATGATGGAGTGGCGCGGGTGGGCCTTGATCTGTCTGTACGCAAACTCCAGGACGTTGTGGTTGTATGAGCCGCACAGGCCCTTGTCCCCGGAGATGACCACAAAGGTGCAGTGCCCGTTTTCCGGGACCTCTCCCAGGTACTGATGGGACACGTCCCGGGCTGTTAAAAGGATTTCCTTCATGGAGCGCTGGACGCTCTCAAAATAGCGTCTGTTTTGCTCGATATGGCTCATGACCCGCTTCATGCGCGTCGAAGAGACCATTTCCATAGCGCCGGTGATTTTTCTCGTCTGCTCGACGGCGGCGATATGATGGCGGATCTCAATCGGGCTGGCCATGCTGCTCCCCGCTTTCCGCAGTAAACCGCCCGAACGCCAGCAGCAGGTCCTCTCTGTCCTCCTCTGACAGCTTTCCGGTGGTGTCGATATTGATCATAATGGTCCCCGCGTTTTTATGCAGGTAGGACAGAAGCGCCGCGCGGACCTTGTTGATATCCTGCTTGTCATAGGACTTGAAGAAGCCGGTGGAGACGGCCAGCAGGATCGCCACCTGCTCCGACAGCGAAAACAGCTGGTCCTGGGTCTGCTTGAGCAGCTCCATCAGGCGCTCGCCGTTGCGGAGCATGTCGGCGGTGACCTCGTCAATATCCGCGCCGAACTGGGCGAATACCGCCATTTCACGGTACTGGGCCACATCCAGGCGCAGGCTGCCGGAGACGGCGCGCATGGCCTGGCTCTGGGCGGCGCGCCCGACGCGGGAGACGGAGAGGCCCACGTTGATGGCCGGCCGCATGCCGGCGTTGAAAAGCTCGCTTTCCAGGTAGATCTGGCCGTCGGTGATGGAGATGACGTTGGTGGGGATATAGGCGGAGATGTCGCCGGCCATTGTTTCTATAATCGGTAAAGCCGTCAGCGAGCCGCCGCCGTTTTCGGGGCTGAGCTTGGCGGCGCGTTCAAGCAGACGGCTATGCAGATAAAAGACATCGCCCGGATAGGCTTCGCGGCCGGACGGGCGCCGCAGCAGCAGGGACATGGTGCGGTACGCGACGGCGTGCTTGGAGAGGTCGTCATAGACGACCAGCACGTCCTTGCCGCTGTACATGAACTCCTCCGCCACGGCGCAGGCGGCGTAGGGCGCGATGTACTGCATGGCGGCGGTGTCGCTGCTGAACGCGGCCATGACCACCGTGTTTTCCATGGCGCCGGCGCGCCGGAGCGTATGGACGATATTGGACACGGTGGAGGCCTTCTGCCCGATGGCGCAGTAGACGCAGTAAACGCCCCGGTCCTTCTGGTTCATGATGGCCGAAAGGGCGATGGAGGTTTTGCCGGTCTGCCGGTCGCCGATAATCAGCTCGCGCTGGCCCCTGCCGATGGGGATCATGCTGTCGATGGACAGAATGCCGGTCTCAAGCGCCGTGTCGACGGGGGCCCGGTCCATAATGGAGGGGGCCGGCGACTCAATGGGGCGCGTCTTCTTCGTCTTGATTTCGCCGCCATCGTCCAGGGGCCGGCCCAACGGATCGATGACGCGGCCCAACAGCTCCTCGCCGACGGAGACCTCGGCGACGCGGCCCGTCGGCCGGACGACGCTGGCGGTGGCCACCTTGCCGTTTAAAAGCGCCGCGCCGACGCCGCCGATGTGGAGGTCCAGCGTCAAGCCGTAGGCGCCGCCCTCAAACTCCAGCAGTTCACCGTACCGGCAGTTGGACAGTCCGTTGATCTGGACGATGGTGTCGCTGTAGCTTTGTACTTCGCCGTATTCATAAATATTTGTGTCGGGTTCAAAGGCAGACTGACGCTGCTTCAAAAACGAACCGACGGTTGCAAAGGTTGAATCAATCATGCAGGTACCTCTATTGGTTCATCTGGCGTTGAATCTCATTGAGCTGCGAGGTGAAGCTGGTGTCGTATACCTTCCCGTCGATCATTGCGATAAATCCGCCGATAAGCTTTTCGTCCTTGATGATATCAAAATCCAGCGGTTTTCCCAGACATTCGGAAAACGCGGCGCAGACGGCTTGGATCCCGGCGTCGTCAAAGGACGGGGCGATCATTAATACCGGTTTTTTCATTTCTTCCTCATCTCACGGAAAAACTCCTCGGCCAGGGCCACGTTGTCCGCCGTGGTCACCTCGCGCTTTAGAATGCGCGAGGCGATTTCGGTGGCCAGCTGGGCCACCTCCTGGCGCATATCATCAACGGCGCGTTCCTTTTCCTTTGCAATGCGCTCCTGCGCCATGGACAAGATTTTTTCCGCCTGGGCGTTGGCGTTTGTGATAATGGCCTGCGCCTCCCGTGTGGCCTTGGTCTGGCTGGCGCGTATGATTTCATGGCCTTGCTCGGCAGCCGTATCCAGTTGGCGCTGGTATTCCAGCTTCAGCGACTGGGCTTCCTTCAGGGCGTTTTCGGCTTCTGTCAGTTTGTTTCTGATGCGCTCGGCACGCTCGTCTAAAAAGCGGGTAACGGGCTTGAACAGAATAAGCCGCAGCAAAATGAACAAGACAACGATGTTGATGATGTGTATCAGAATATCCAGAGGTTGCAGCTCCACCAACGCCGCCCCCTTTCATTTTAGTTATTTTGAAAAGAACATCAGAAGCGCCATAACAAGGCCGTAAATGGCGGCCGACTCCGTCAGCGCCAGGCCCAGCAGCAAAATGGAGTTGATTTTGCCGGAGGCTTCCGGCTGACGGGCAACGGCGTCCACCGCCCTGCCGGTCGCAAGTCCCATCGATAAGCCCGCCGCGGCGCACGGCAGCAGGCAAAGCGCCACACCAATTGAATTCATTTTCTTTAGTCCTCCTACTCGATTGCTTCATTGATAAATGTTAACGTTAAAGTTACAAAGATATACGCTTGGATCAGCGGGTGGAATACGTTAAAGTATAATCCGACGGTGCTGGGGATGCCGACGGCGTAGTTGCCCAGCGAGTCGTAAATCAGGTCGATCACAATCATGCCGGCCAGCATGTTGCCGAACAGCCGGACAGACATGGAAACCGGCAGCGCGAAATCCGAAATAAGCTTGAACGGCAGAAGAATGGGGGTTGGCGACGAGAGCGCTTTGATGCGGCCCAACAACCCCTTTTTCCTTAAACCGAAGTAATTGATCAGGATAAAGGTGATCAGCGCCATGGCAAACGTCATCGTGATGTCGGCGGCCGGGGTGTGCAGGCCGAGCATCTCCAAAAACGCGCAGCCCACTAAAAACGCGGCAATGGTGAATATGTAGGCCGACAGGCCTTCACCAAGTCCGTGGGCTTTGCTGTGCACGTAATTGACAACCCATTCAACGGCAAACTCCAGCGCGTTCTGGACCGTATCGGGCTGGTTTTTCATTTTCCGGACGACCGTCAGGCGTAGGATGATGGCGACGAGGAGTATAAACGCCATCACAATCCAGGTGTTGATGATCGTCGTACTCAGATTCAGGCCGAACAGCTCCACGCGCTCGGCAAACAGGTTCACGTGGAGTTCTTCCTTCTCAGCGGTGCCGAATACGATATTCAGCACGCGGGTGGCAAAAAGGTAAGCGCCGATCACACAGGTGATCGTGGCAAGCCTGCGCGGGCGCAGCTGCTTTTTGCCCGGCGCGACTTCATCCTGGAGCTTTTTTACCACGCGCCTGCGCCAAAAATACCCGCCCGCCGTAATGGCGGCGCCGGCAAACAGCAGGATCCAGTCAATCATGGTGTGCTTGTTCCCCCCGTTCCTTCTTTCCGAGCGCTTTCAGCGCCGCTCTGACCAGGACGCCGCCCAATAGGGCGCCCGTGATGCCGATCCCCGTCCATAACAGGTCCTGCCGCCGGAGAAAGGCTATGCCCGCCAGAACCGCAAAGGGCAAAAAAAGCTGCAGAAGCCCCAGCAGAACGGTTGCGTGCGTCATTGCACCGCCGGTGACGCTTTTTGTAAATCTGGACAACAGCCAGAACTGCAAACCGCCCGTAAAGAGCCCCACAGCCAGACCGATCAACGGTTCACGCCCTTTCCCATGGGTAAAAATACGGTCAGAAAATTCGGTGGTTCATCAAATTTAGAAAAACTATAGACTATAAAATATACCTGCCGACGACAAATGTCAAAGGATTTTTTTTGGATTTATTAACAATCCAAAAAAGCATATGCCCCAGTACATTGCGGCGATATTCACAGATAAAAGCTCAAAGGTAATTATCCTCTGAGCTTTAAATTAAAGCAACGTCATTTATGCCAATCTTTTGGGGTGCCGATGTGCGTTTTTGTCGTATAATATTGACGGAAAGGCCCAATATTATGCATGCGCCTGCGCCGCGCCGCGGCGGCGTCTCGTCATTAATGCCCATGAAACGGCCCTGCGCCTTGTGATTTCCCGTACAAAACACCCATCCAATACGCGGCGGCGCGTTAATTGCCGCGCGGGTAACGCCGGTTAAGATAATCCGCCCACAGTGCATAAAACTCTGCCTCAGACATGCCGAGGACCGTTTCCATATCCCCGGGCGACGCGATGAGCTGCCGGAGCTTGCCGTAACCGAAGCGCTTTACAATGAGCTCGACCAGCGTATACGCATACTGGTAACCGCCAAGTCCTGCGAAGGTCTCGGGGCCGTGCGCGGCCAGGTCCGACAAGGGCGGGGGATTATCGGCGGGCAGCCGCCCGGGCAGCTGCCCGGCTTCATAGACGGCCACCCCCTCCGACAGCCAACAGGGGACGCTGTAAACATCTCCGCTCAGGCAGCGGGTGACGATGTGGACAAATTCGTGGATTAAGACCTTTTGCATGTCGTCAAAGGCGCGGGACCCGGCGCCGTTGGGGGATACGATATGGATACCGCCGTCCATGGCGTTGCCGACAACCCAGTCCGGGGCGTCGGTCATGCCGATTGCACGGTGGAACGACTTTAGGTCGGGATATATATAGACCCGGACGGATTTTGAAGGCGCGACGTCCAAGGCTGCCGTTACCCGGGCAAAACAGGATTCCAAAGCCGCGCCCAGAGCGCTTAAATACCCGGCGTCATTATCAGAACTGATAAACTCAAAGTGCTCAGTAAAATACCTGGTCGGGTCTTTCATGGCAGCTCTCCCATATACCGCGTTGTTATCGCTGGCAGGCGGGGCAGTAGTACACGCTGCCGCCCATGTAGGTCTCCTTCAAAATGCCGCCGCCGCACCGGGGGCAGGGATAGATGTGCGAGTTCTTGCTCATCAGCGTGCGGTAACCGCCGGGATTGCCGAACAGGTCCCGCTCCGTGTCGCGGCCGCCCTGCTGGGTCATGTCCGACAGCGTCTCCCGGACGGCGGCATAAAGCGCCTCGATCTCCGCCGGCGACAGGGTGGCGATATCCCTTTTCGGGCTGATTCCGGCGTTGAACAGAATATCCTGGCAGACGCCGTTGCCCAGGCCCGGTATCCGCTGCTCCGTGGCCAGAAACGCCTTGGCGGACCGCTTCGGCTTCCGGGAGCTCTCAATGAGGCCACTAAAGTAATCCAGGCTGAAGTCCCCGGAGAACACCGACGGTTTTGTCCGGGCCACCTCGTCATAGGGGTTATCCAGCACGCCCCGGTAGCCGTAGATGCCGCCGTACATAGCGATGGTGCCGATCAGGTATGTCCCGTCGTCAAAGGCCATATACAGCTGGTGCTTCTTGGGCAGCGCCTTCTCCTCCGTGCAGTAGCGGAGGACGACCCCTTCACAGAACATGAAGCCGCGGTCGCCGTCCAGGCGCAGATGCACCTTGCCGCCGTAGGAGAAGGCGCCCTCGACGATGCTGCCGTTGAACAGGGCGGGGTATTCGGCCGGTTCGCCGTAATACCAGGCGAATTTGTGGGGCGATGCGTTCGCGATGACGCTGCGTATTTTTTTGCCGCTGATGGTTTCTTCCAGTTGTTTGGCCAGTACCAGGCCCTCCGGCAGCTCGATCATGGGATGCCCATCTCCTTTTTTAATATCGGTTTATATGACCCGGGGTTCCCGTACGCTGTATCTGTGAGTCCTGCGCCGTCCCCCGGGCCCGGCTCTGCCGCCAGTATACAATTTTCTCCAAAATTATACAACAAAAAATAACAAGGCGGCCGGAAAACGACCGCCTTGCGCTTGTTTAATAGCCTGATTTACCCTCGCTCATCCCTGTGTAAACGAGCACCGCGTCCCGCAGGAATTTTGCCAGGCCGGGCTGCTCCTTGTCGTAATACGCCGTAAACCGCTCGTCGTCCACGTACATCTGGGCAACGCCCGCGTGGGCCTCCTTGGAGTAGCTGCCCCAGGTGAAGCTTAACCACTGGCGGTGCAGGTCCGCGGCCTTCTGGGCCAGCGGGCCCGCCGGGTCACCTGTTTTAAAGGCGGCCTTCAGCGTGTCAAGGACCTCGCCGCCCAGCTTTTCAAAAGCCTCGTACTGCTCGCGCGTCATGCTCTTGAATGCCTTATTGGCGCTGTCAACCTGCTTATCGCCGTATTTGGCCCGGATCTCCGCGCCGTACGCCGCTTCGTTTTCGTCGATGAGCTTCTGCTTGAAGCCCTCAAATTTCTCTTCATCCGTCATTGTCGTTCGTCCCTCCGATTCTGCGATGGTCTTTTCCACCGTCGCAATCAATTTGTCCAGTTCAACCCGTTTTGCCAGGAGCTTTTCCCGGTGCGCCCGCAGGGCGGCCGTCTTGTCAAAGGTCGGCGCGGTGACAATCTCCCGGATGCTGTCCAGACTGACGCCCAGCTCACGGTAAAAGAGAATCTGCTGCAGGCGGTCGATTTCTTCGCGGCCGTACAGGCGGTATCCGGACGGGCTGATCCTGGCCGGCTTCAGGATGCCGATTTCGTCGTAATACCGCAGCGTCCGGGTGCTGACCCCCGCGAGCCGAGCGAGCTTCTGCACCGTGTATTCCATGGTCTCATCTCCTGACTGGCCCCACTGTACACCTTAACGTAACGTCAATGTCAATAGATGAATTTAAATTTTTTGAAAGCTTTATGAAGCGGGCTTTGCGTATCTCATGTAAATGTAATTGTTGACGCCGCTCCGCTTGCTGTGCTTATCCCGGACGCGCATAAACTCCGTATAGCCGAGCTTTTCATACAGCCGGACGGCGACGGCATTCGTGTCGGCGACCTCCAGAATATAGGTGTTGTATCCAGCCGTATCGGCAATATGGCGCAAAAGGGCCGAGGCCACGCCCTTGCCCCTGTGTTTTTCCGCCGTGGCCACGTACTCCACAAGACCCGTGCCCTGATCAAATTCAAAGGGGTATTTCTTATCAACGATGACGCTTTTTAAAATGCGGTAAACAATTGAGCCCCGCAGAAACCCCAGATGCTTCCGGAACTCGCGGCGGTCCAGCGTCACCGCCGGCGCTTTTCCGTCCGTGCAGGAGGCCATGCCGGCAATCTCGCCGTCAATGACGGCCACGTGGAAAAACTCCAGGTTGAACATATGGCTGAAGACGTTTGCCAGCTTGGTTTTATCCTTGTGAATATAGTGCAGCCACTGGTAAAAGCCGTCGACGAAGAGGCGGCTCATCTGTGCCCTTGCCGCCTGCCCGTACTCGGTTGCGCGCATAAAATCCATGGGGAGACTCCTTTCTTGTTTTAAAATCACTCGCTGTTTTGAAACACTTTGTAATAATTCCTCGGGGACAATCCAAACTCCTTCCGGAAGGCGCGGACGAAATTAGAATAGTCGCCGAAACCGCAGGACACGCAGGCGTCCGTTATCTGGGCGCCTTTTTTAATCAGCTGGGCGGCTTTAATCAGCCGCTTTTTTAATATGTATTGGTGGACCGTATAACCCGTTTGCTCCTTGAACTTATGCATGAGGTAATACCGGCTGATAAAAAAGGACGCGGACAGCTGGTCCACGGACAGCTCCATGTCAAGGTTGCGGTTGATGTACTCCAGGATGCTGCCGATGCGCTCGTCGTATTCGATGTCCTTGACGGACGCCTCAAGACGGTAGCCCAGAGAGAGCCGGTTTAAATATACCATCAGCTGCAGGAATAAGGAGTTTTGCAGCAGCTTCGCGCCGTAGCCGGTGTCCTTGACGGCCTTTTCCAGCAGAAAGATGGTGGGCTTGAGGCTGTCGAGATCGTCCCCGCCAAACCGACGGAGGTTGTTGCCGGTCTCCGCCGACTGGCGAAAGCAGTTTAAAAGGTCGCAGTCCGTGTTGTGCTCCGCCAGGAATTTTGAGTTGACCCAGATGACAATCCGTTCATACGTCTCGTCTGGCGACACCACGGCCTGGTGCAGCTGGCCCCGGCTGATGAACAGAATGTCCCAGGGCCGGAGCCTGTAGACCTTCCCTTCAATGCGGTATATGACGGCGCCCGTGAGAAAAATGATGATTTTATTGAAATCGTGGTAATGGAACTCAAATTCCATGCCCCGCTTATCCGTCAGGTGAAAAAAGCGGAAGTCCTCGTTGAGATAGCCCTTTTTGACCCGCGGGTCCAGCTCTTCCGTTTCCATAGAACGCCCTCCCCCTGTAATATATACAGCAACAGAGCACTTTTTGCAATATATTCAGCATAAACTCCCATAAACAGTGCTTAAATTTGGAATATAATAGAGCAAACACCGATCAGGAGGGCTTTAAATGCAGATCAAGGGAGTTTGGCTGCCGGTTATCACACCCTTTAAAGACGACGAGGTCGATTATACATCCTACAAGAAGCTGCTGGACCACTATATAGATCAAAAGGTTGACGGGATTATCCCCCTGGGGACCACGGGAGAAAGCCCGGTCATCGAGGAGTACGAATTTGAAAAAATCATTGATAAGACGATGGAGTACGTCGGCGGAAGGGTCCCGGTTTTTATCGGCGCCGGCGGCAACTACACGAAAAAGCTGATCAAAAGACTGAAAATCATTGAAAAATACGGCGCCGACGGCATCCTGTCGGTGAGCCCGTACTACAACAGGCCGGACCAGCGGGGCATCTTTGAGCATTTTAAGAGCGTCGCGGA
>JAJUHI010000054.1 GCA_029267955.1 Sporobacter termitidis
CAACGTGGGGGGCAATCAGACAACCGCCGTGTACCGGTGCGATTACGCCGGGATACAGCGGTCCGGCCCCTACCGGCAGACGATGATTGACGCCATGTACGAGGTGGCGGCATTGTCGGAGCGGGAAGGCATCGGGCTCACATCGGCGGATGTGGACTATTGGCTGGACATTTTGGACGGGCTCAACCCCCAGGGGAAAACCTCCATGCAGCAGGATGTGGAGGCCCGGCGCAAAACCGAGGTGGAGATGTTCGCCGGTACGGTTCTGGCGCTGGGCAAAAAGCACGGCATCCCCTGCCCAGTCAACCAGATGCTCTACGACCGCATCCGGGAAATCGAGCGCGGGTACGGGTGTTAAAATAAGCTCAATCTACAAAACGGCAAGGACTTGGAGGTCCTTGCCGTTGTTTTTTATTCTGAGTTTTAAAGCCCCAGATACGCCTTTTTGATATAGTCGTCGTTGACAAGGTCACAGCACTGGCCGTCCAGGACAATGCGCCCGTTTTCCAGCACGTACGCCCTGTCGGCAATCTCCATGGTCTGGTGGACGTTCTGCTCCACCAGCAGGACCGTGATGCCCTGCTCCCGCAGAGACTTGACGATGTTGAACACTTCCGTGACGACGATGGGCGCCAGGCCGTAGGACAGCTCGTCAAACAGGCAGCACTTGGGGTTGGACATGAGGCCCCGGGCCATGGCGAGCATCTGCTTTTCGCCGCCGCTGAGGGTACAGGCCAGCTGCTTTTGCCGCTCCTTGAGCTTGGGGAACAGCTCAAACACGCGCTCCATATTTTCTTTCCTGTGCTTCCACAGGCTCATGGGGTACGCGCCCATTTCCAGGTTCTCGCGGATGGTCATTTCCGGGAAGAGCCGGCCGCCCTCGGGCAGATAGGCAATCCCCCGCTCCAGGATGGCGTGGCTGGGGATATTGTCTAAGGATTCGCCCATAAAACGCACATGACCGGATTTGGGCCGCATCAGCCCGGTGATCGTGTTGAGGAGCGTCGTCTTGCCCGCGCCGTTGGCGCCCAGCAGCGCCACGATCTCCGCCTGCTCCACCTTTAAGGACACGTCCCACAGGACCTGAACGTTGCCGTAAAAGCAGTTGATATTACTAACTTCCAGCATTGTCATGACAGCGCCTCCCCCAGATAAACTTCAATGACCGCCTTGCTGGCGGAGATCTCGGAAGGCGTGCCTTCGGCGAGCTTGGCTCCGTGGTGCAGGACGACAATCCGGTCGCAGATGTTCATGATGGCCTTCATGACATGCTCGATCATAATAATGCTGATGCCGGACTGGCGGATCTTGGTCACCAGGGCCATGGCCTCGTCCACCTCGGCGGGGTTGAGGCCGGCCATCATCTCATCCAGCAGCAGAAGCGACGGCCTTGTGGCCAGGGCTCTGGCCACCTCCACCCGCTTCTGGTGGGCCAGCGGGATATCGGGCACCATTTTGTCCGCCTGCTCGGCGAGGCCGACGAAATCCAGCACCTCCTCGGTGATCTTGGCCGCCTGGGCGTACGATTGCCCTTTCTGGCCGAACAGCGCGCCCATCAGCACGTTTTGGCGCACCGGCATGCCGGCAAAGTTCTTGGCCGCCTGGAAGGACCGCCCGATGCCGAGACGGCAGATTTTATTGGGCGTTAACCCGCTGATTTTTGTACCTTTGAAAATAACGGTGCCCGAGTCCATGGGGATGGCGCCGGAAATCAGGTTGAACAGCGTCGTCTTCCCGGCGCCGTTGGGGCCGATGAGCCCCAGGATTTCTCCCTCGTCCACGTGAAAGTCAACCTGGGAGACGGCGGTAAGGCCGCCGAAGTGCTTGTTGAGACCCTTAGCTTCCAGTATGGGCATGGCTGCCTTCCGCCCCTTTCCTCGTTTTTCTGAGCTTGTTGACAACGCCGGTCAGGCCGTTGGGTAAAAACAGAATCGCCACGACCATAACCGCGCCGAAAATCAGCATATACGTCTTCCCAACGGCGGGCGAGGTGATCAAGATTTCCTGCAGGTAGGCAAATACGGCGGCGCCGATGAGCGGCCCGGCCATATTGCTCATGCCGCCGAAGATGGCCATCAATACCGGCATAAAGGACATCGTGGCGTTAAAGGCGATGGGCGGGTCGATATAGTTCCAGCGGGTGGCCATGGCCGCGCCGACGGCGCCCATGGCAAAGGAGCTGACGGCAAAGGCCAGGATCTTGACCATTGTCGTGTTGATGCCGATATGGGCGGCCGCGTCCTCCGATTCGCCGATGCTGACAAGGGCGTAGCCGAACCGGGACCGCTTGATGATATACGCCAGTATCATCACCACCACCAGCGTCCCCAGAATGCAGTAAAACACGGTCATGGGGGGGAAGGACGCTACAAAGCGCCCCCGCGTGTGGGAATATTTGATTTCCGCCCAGAGCACGACGTTTTTCAGCAGCTCCACCAGACCGAAGGTGAAGATGGTAAAGTAGACGCCCCGCAGCCGGAGGGTAATCGCCCCCACGAGAAAAGCCAGCACAAAGCTGATGAGCCCGGCCAGCAGCATGAGAACGGGCAGGGGCAGGTACTCGCCCAAAAAGGCCGTAAAGTAAATGCCGACACCGTAAAAGGCCGCCGTGGCCAGCGATATGTAACCGGTGGGCGCGGAGAAAATCGTCCAGCTCAGGGAGACGACCATGAACATGATGATGCTGCTCATCTGCCGGATATAGTAATCCGAGGAGTTGAAAATGGGCGAAACCGCAAGCAGGGCCACAAAGGCCAGCATCACTAGCGGATATTTGATCTTATTTAGAATTTTCATGTCGTTACCTCCCCAACAGCCCTTTCGGCTTCACCAGCAGCAGCACCATGATGATGAGATAATACGCCACCATGGACAGGCTCGGGTCTTTATAACTCACGGCGCTGCCGATAAAGCCCAGAATGAAGCCGCCCAGCATGCTGCCGGGGACGCTGCCCATGCCGCCCAGGACGACGACGATGATGGCGATCACCGTATAGCCCAGGCCGATGGTCGTGTTGACCTGATAAATCATGCTGATCAGGGCGCCGGCAATAGCCGCCAGGACGGCCCCGATGCCGAAGCAGATGGCCGCCACCCTGTTGATTTTGACCCCCATCATCATGGCCGCCGTCGCGTCCTGGGATGCCGCCCGTATGGACTTGCCCAGACGGGACCGTGTGAGGAAAAGATAAAACAAGACGCTGACGATCAGGGCAATAACCAGCACGAAAAGCCGGTTTACCGGGATGCTCGTGCCGGCGAAGTTGACGGCGTAGGCCATGAAGGAATAACCCTTTTGCTGGTTCCCCCATATCATCATGGCAATATTGGCGAGCACGTACATGATCCCGAAGGAGACCAGCATGGCGTTGCCCTCAAACGCTCCCTGGGTGGGCGAAATGTCTTTAAGGCGCTTGTAAATGGTCCGATGGAGGACAAAGCCCACGATAAAGGCCGCCGGGCAGCCGATGAGCAGGGCCAGCATCGGATGAACGCCGCTGGATTGCAGCGCCCAGGTCAGAAGCGCGCCGAACATGATGATTTCGCCGTGGGAGACGTTTAATATGCGGGCGACCCCGTACTGTATGCTCAGGCCCATGGAGATGATCGCGTAGATACCGCCCATGATCAAACCGCCGATAACGATGTTTAAGATTGTGGTTATGATCATTGATTAAGCTCCTATCTGAAAATCCGCCGCTTGACGGATAAGAAAATAGACTTTTGACGGCGGCAGGCCGCCTAAAGGTTTACCCTTGTGCACCTCTAGACGGCCTGCCGACATTTGCGCAATAACACTCAGTTGTGAAATTCAGGCCTATTGCTGATGCTGCCGATATCAGCCTGCGGGCGCGGGCCAGACGGGCTTCGGGATGATCGGGTCGGCCGTCCGCTTGTCGCCCACGTCGACAACCTCGAAAACGCCGTTCTGCCACTGGCCGATCTGGCCCAGATAGCACTCGCCGGCCAGCAGGTTGTCTTCAAACCAAATCTCGCCCATCACGGTGTCAAATTTCTCGGTGGCCAGCACCTCACGGACCTTGGCGTTGTCCAGCGTACCGGCCCTTTCAATGGCCTGCTGGAGGGCCTGGAGTCCGGCATAATAGCAGATATGGCCCCACCAGTCCAGTGACATGTCGGGGTCGCTGCCGTACCTGGCGTTCCATTTCTCAACGAATTTGGCCGCGCCTTCGGAGCTCTTTTCATTGTAGGCGCCCCAGGCCATGAGGCCTTCAACGCCCTCGACGCCGAAGATATTCTTCACAACGTCAAAGCTGCCGCCGGGGCCCACAAAGAAAATGTCCGGGTTGTAGCCCATAGCCATGGCTTGGCCGATGGCCAGATAGTTCTGGTCGGGATAGGCAAACATGAGATACGCCTGGGCGCCGGAGGCCTTGGCATCATTGAGAATGGGCGTCATATCCTGAATATCGGGGGGAACGGACTTGATGCCCTTGATGTCGACGCCGGCCGAGGTCAGCGCCGGAACGGCCGCGCCGGAGTATTCCGTGCCGTGGAGGTCTTCTATGTAGACGATATAGGCCGAGGTGATGTTCTGCTCCTTGAACAGCTCAACAAGCGCCGGAATCTGCGTGTCGGAGAAGTTGAGCGTGGAGAAGAAATACGGATACTTCGCAATGGATTCCTTCAGGGTGGTGCTGCCGCCCTCGGCGCCCATGAGGATATACCCGTGTTCGTTGGCGATGGGGGCAACGGCGTACAGGAAAGCGGTGCTGACCGGCGGCAGCAGGAAGTCGACCTTATCCTCCAAGATCAGCTTCTCATAGAGCCGCGTCATTGTGCCGAGGTCGGACGTGTCGTCATAAATCTTCAGCTCAATGGGCAGCTTTTTGCCGTATTCCTCTACGTAGATGCCGCCGTCGGCGTTGATCTCTTCCGCCCACATTCTGTAGATGGGGCCGAAAACGGTTTGGTCAAAAACCGCGAATACGCCCGATTGCGATCTGGCGGCGCCAAAGACGATGGATGTTTTGTTCGGGTCTACCGGTTTGCCGGTGGAGACGGATGGTTCGCCGGAGGGTGCTGGGCTCGTTGTGGATCCGCCGCCGGCGCAGCCGACCAAGAGTGCTGCCATTAACAGAAGCGCGATTGCCAATTGCAGAGTTCTTTTCAGCATGCTAATACCTCCTTAAAATAAGTGCCAATATCCATCCAGGTTAATTCTTCACCCCGATGAAGTTGGTTCCATTATATACGAAGATAAGTTCCGGCGCAAGTGACAAAAATTTCGATGATTTTATACTTCTTTTCGTCATATGTACAGAATGTTTAAATAGCTTATTAATTTTTGTTAAAAAAGCTGGAAAAATCGCCGCGGTTGCTTATTTTCCATTTTTGTCATATCTTGTTCGTTGTCGGTCAGCATATCGCGCACCGCGGCGTATTTGTGAAAAATCGATATTGACTGCTTTAATGTTCGGTGGTATCCTTCTTGATAATTGCATCACGATAAAAGCTGTGACGAAAAGGAGTACCCGTCTGCAAACGCGCAGAGAGGAGACGGAAAACGGCGGCGTTTTTAGGGCTGCTGTTTGATGGTGTAAGTCTTCGGGGCGCAGGCGGCGAAGCAGTTTCCGAGCTTTGGACCGAACGAAAACGCCGTTGTGCGCGTTTTTCAGTAGACTCCAACGGGTTTCCGGCCGTTATCTTCGGAAGCGCTATATAAACCGGGCGGGCTGGGTTTCCAGGCTGCCGGGTGAATGCGCGGGCGTTTTGAAAACGCGCGCTCCTATGTAGCGGCTGAGTGCGGGGGATTCCCCCGAATTTAGGTGGTACCGCGGATACTGTCCGCCCTAATTTGATCCCAGGCAAGCCTGCCTGCAGGATTGAATCAGGGCGTTTTTTATTTGCATTGAGCAACGAAAGGACGATCACGATGTTGAAGCTGACAAAATCCTCAAGACTTGACAATGTGCACTATGAGGTGCGCGGCGCCGTCACCGCGGAGGCCGAACGGCTGACGCGGCAGGGCGTTTCGATCCTCAAGCTGAATATCGGCAATCCCGCCGTGTTCGGCCTGGGCGCGCCGGCGCACATCCGGGCCGATATGACGGAGAATCTGTCCGACGCCGAGGCCTATTCCGACTCCAAAGGCCTCCTGCGGCCCCGCCAGGCCATTGCCGAGTATTGCGCAAGAAAGGGCATCCCCGGCGTTACCGCGGACGACGTGTACACCGGCAACGGCGTCAGCGAGCTGATCCTCATGTCCATGCAGGCGCTGTTGGAGCGGGGCGACGAGATACTGGTGCCGGCGCCGGATTACCCGCTCTGGACGGCCGCCGTGACGCTTTCCGGCGGCACCGCCGTCCACTACGTCTGCGACGAGCAGTCGGACTGGAACCCGGACGTTGCGGATATCAAAAAGAAAATTACGCCCCGGACGAAGGGCATCGTGCTCATCAACCCCAACAATCCCACAGGGGCCCTCTATCCGAAGCAGCTGCTCCTTGAGATTGTGGAGGTCGCCCGGCAGCATCAGCTGGTAATTTTCGCCGACGAGATCTACGACCGGCTGGTGATGGACGGTCTGGAGCACACGTCGGTGGCTGCTCTCGCCCCCGACCTCTTCTGCGTGACGATGAACGGGCTGAGCAAATCGCACCGCATCTGCGGCTTCCGCTGCGGCTGGATGGTCCTCTCGGGCGACAAGTCCCGCGCCCAGGATTACATCGACGGTTTGACGCTTTTATCCTCCATGCGCCTGTGCGCCAACGTGCCGTCCCAGCTGGTGATTGAAAACGCCCTGCGGCCCGACGGCGGCAAGGACCCGGCGCTGCTGCCCGGCGGGCGCCTTTATGAGCAGCGCAATTTCATCCACGCCGCGCTCAACGATATCCCCGGCGTCAGCGCCGTCAAGCCCAAGGCCGCCATGTACATCTTTCCGAAAATTGACGCTAGTCGGTTTAACATCTCAAGCGACGAGAAGTTTGTGCTGGACTTCCTGCACGCCAAGCACATCCTCGTCGTCCACGGCACCGGCTTCAACTGGCCCGAACCGGACCACTTCCGGATTGTGTACCTGCCGGAGGTTTCCGAATTAAAGCGGGCAACGGACGCGCTGGCGGACTTCTTGTCCTGCTACAGGCAGTAATTACTGCCTGGAACTATTACCGGCCGACGCCGCCCGTCCCCACGTCGCCGGTTGGGCGCGGGTTTTCCGCCCCCGAGTCGAAGCGGGGCGAGATCGTAATCAGGTCGTTATCCAGATAATTGGTGGGATTGTCGGTGCCGTTGAAATTGTCAAAACGGCTGCGGCCGGTGTCGGTCACGGGGATATCGCACCCGGCCAGCGCCGACGCTGACAATAATAAAACAGCAAGGACTATAAAAAGCTTCTTCATGAAAAAATACCCCTTTCTCAGGGGTATTTTTTCCGTTATGGGGCCGGTTAATGTGCCGGCATCGGTTTTTCCGTCAATATCGGACGGCGCGCCAAACTGGCGCGGGCGTCCGGCGTCTATATAACCGCTACAGCACGCAGGAGAAGCCGCCGTCCACCTTGATGTCGGCGCCGTTAAGATAGTCGGAGGCTTTTGAGGCCAAGAACACGGCGGTGCCCATCAAATCGTCCAGGTCGCCCCAGCGCCCGGCGGCGATCCGGCCGGTGATATGGTCGTAAAAGGCCTTGTCGGCGGAAACGGCGATGTTCATGTCCGTCTGGATAAAGCCCGGGCAGATGGCGTTGCACTGGATATTGTACGGGCCCAGCTCGTTGGCAAAGTCCCTTGTGATGCCGATGACGCCGTGCTTGGCCGTCACGTAGGCCGGGCACTTTCTGTCGGCGGTATAGCTCAAGGCCGAGCCGATGTTGATGATCTTGCCGCCGCCCTGCGCCTTCATCACCTTGGCCACCTCGTGGCCCAGGAAGTAGACGGACTTTAGCTGCAGCTCCAGGACCCGGTCGTAGGCCTCGCCGGGGAAGTCGAAAAACGGGGCGAAGTGGTTGGTGCCGGCGTTGTTGACAAGAATGTCAATCCGGCCGTATTCCTTCAGGCAGCCCTCCACCACGGCCTTGATATAATTCCTGTCCGTCAGGTCCCCCTTGATGAAGGCCACCCGGCGGCCTTCGGCCTCAATGAGCCGCTTGACGTCGGACACGTCGTCGGTATAGTGCGGGATATACAGATCGGCCCCCGCCTTGGCAAAGGCCACGGCGTAGCCCATGCCCAGCCCCTGGTTGGCGCCGGTGACGATGGCCACCTTCCCCTTCAGGCTGAAATAATCCATGGAAAACGCGGCAATTTTATCGAGTGCGTTCATATCGCAGGGCCTCCTTACAGCAGTTTGGGCTTGCTCATGACGTCCACGATGGTTCTGGCAATCCCCTCGGGGTCCATGCCGTAGTATTTGTAGACCTCGTCGGGGTCGCCCAGGACGGCAAACTCGTCCGGCAGGCCGATGCGCTTGAATCTGCCGGAGAAACCGGCCTCGCACAGCACCTCGGCCACGGCGCTGCCCAGTCCGCCGTTGATGGAGTGCTCCTCCACGGTAAAGACGTTGCCGGTCTCCCTGGCGCATTTGAGGATCATGTCCACATCCAGGGGCTTGATGGTGTGCATGTCGATCAGCCGGGCGCTGATACCGTGCTTTTCTTTCAGGATCTTCGCGCCCATGAGGGACCAGTAGACGGAGGAGCCGGCGGAGATGATGGTCAGGTCCGTCCCCGGCAGCGTTTCGATGGCTTTGCCGATCTGGTATTCGTAATCGTCGTCGGCGTACACGTTGGGCGAGCCGCCCCGGTCAATACGGATGACCATGGGGCCCTGAAAGGTGTACGACTGGCGGATGACCTTGCAGCACTGGGCGGCGTCCGCCGGGACGACGACGGTCAGATTGGGGATGGCCCTGTAGAGGGCCAGGTCGGCGATGCAGTTGTGGGTAGGGCCGCCGGCGGCGGTGACGCCCGCATGGGTGCCGATCAGGCGGACATTGACGTCGTTATAGGCGATGTCGGTATGAATCTGGTCGGCCGAGCGCAGGGACAAGAAGGGCCCGAACACCTGGGAATAGACGACCTCGCCGGAGAGGGCCAGCCCACAGGAGGCCCCCACCTGGTTGGGCTCGGCGATGCCGAAGTTAAAGCACCGCTCGGGGTATTTTTTCAACAGCTTTCCGGCGCTGGAGGAGGGCGCCACGTTGTCCGTATAGGTAAAGATGAAATCCAGGCCCTCTTCGGCCATTCTGAAAAGCTCCTCGCCGTAAGCCTCCCGGGCGTTTGAGAGCATCTGGTCGAAATCGAAAGTCGTTTTAACGCTCATCTTTTCTTCTCCTTACTGTACTTGACCACGCAGGCCAGCGCCTGGTCCAGCTGTTCCTTGGCGATGCCGCCCCCGTGCCACTTGTGGTTATGCTCCATAAAGTCCACGCACTTGCCCTTGACGGTGTTGGCGATGATGGCCACCGGCTTGCGCTTTTCGCTGATATTGACCGGCGGGAGCTTGTCAAAGGCGGCGCACACCTGGGCCATATCGTTGCCGTCGGCGATAGTGATAACCTCCCAGCCGAAGGCCTCAAGGCGCTGGTCTAAGGGGTCGATGTTCATGATCTCTTCCGTCTTGCCCGTCATCTGCAGCCCGTTTTTGTCGACGATCAGGACGAGGTTCCCCAAACCGTAATGGCTGGCAGCCATGATGGCTTCCCAGTTGGTGCCCTCGTTGAGCTCGCCGTCGCCGGTCATGACGTACACGCGGTAGGTCTTCTGCTGCTTTCTGGCGCCCAGGGCGTACCCGACGGCAATGGGCAGGCCGTGGCCCAGGGAGCCGGCGGACACCTCAATCTGGGGGACGTATTTCCGGTTGGAGTGCATGCCGAATTTCGCCGTGTCCAGCGTCTCAAAGTGCTCGATCATATACTCCATGGTGTAGGCGCCCTGATCGGCGAAGATGGTGTACAGGGTCTCGCTGCAGTGGCCCTTGCTGAGGATAAAGCGGTCCCGGTCCGGGTTCTTCGGGTCATGGACGCTGTAATTGAGGTACTTGTAATACAGCGCCACGGCCACCTCCACCATGGACAGCTCGCCGCCCAGATGGCCCATGCCGATGTTGTAAATAAAGTTTAAGAGGTCGCAGCGGATCTTCGTGCATTTTTCCTCAAGCGCCGCAACCGTCATCAGTTTGTTGTCACTCATAAGGGGTTCTCCTTATTCAAATTTGTTGCACTCAATGAGAATTTTGATGTGCTTGCCGGAAATCTGCGCCTTGAAGGCCTCTTCCGCCTGATCGATGGGGAAAACCGTGGAGGTGAAATCCTTCAGGTCAAATTTGGGGAACATCTGCCACGCCCTGGGGAACGCATAAGGCGACACATACATGCCGGTGAGGGTCAGCTCGTTGGCGTACAGGTGCCGGTAAAGGTTCAGCGGCATCTCAAAATCGTTGGGGTACATGGCGGCGTAAATCAGAAGGCCGCCCTTCGCGGTGATAAAGGGCAGGTCATAGACGGCCTTTGTGGAGCCGGAGCAGTCGATCACCACATCGTACCCCTTGCCGCCGGTTAAATCCATGGCCGCTTCCCGCACGTTGGCCGCCGCGGGGTCAATCACATGGTCCGCGCCGTACCGGAGGGCCAGTTCCCGCCGGTCCGCGATGGGCTCCACCAGGGTCAGGTTGGACGCCCCGGACATGTGGATGGCCTGGGTCGCCAAAAGGCCGATGGGCCCGCCCCCGACGATGGCCACCCGCTGGCCGAATTTCAAGCCCACCTTGTCCATCAGCCGCACGGCGACGGACACCGGCTCCAAAAGGCAGGCTTCCTTCAGGCTCACGTTGTCGGGCATTTTGTAGACCTGGGACTCGTGCCAGACGATGTATTCGCTCATGCCGGGGTTGTTGGATTCGTCCGCGTGCTCGCAGAACTGCTGCTGCCCGTTCTGGCAGTAATAGCAGGTGCCGCAGAACCGAAGGAAGTTGCCGGCCACCCGGTCTCCCACCTTCAGCCCCTTCTTTTTGGCCTTTTTCCCCACCTCGACGATAACGCCGGAGACCTCATGGCCCAGGCCGAAGGGCACCTCCCAGCCGAAAATGTTCTCAACCAGATGGGGGTCGGAGCCGCAGATGGAGCAATAGGCCACCTTGATCCGGACATCCTCGTCGCCCATCTCCTGCATGGGGATATCCGTCACCTGGACGCGGCCCCGTTTGGCCTCGTCCGGGTCCCGCAGGCTGCCGACCTTAACGACCGTCACCGATTTCATGCATTTACCTCCTTATATATTCATCCGCCTGTAAAGCGCGCGCCGCGCTGTTTTACATGATATCATGATACAGATTTATAGATAACCAGGACACCTCTCATGCAGGGAGCGGCTTAAGCGACCTGCATGCAGCTTTTTGTCCACAAAACCAGAGTGGTTTTGTGTGGACAGTTTAATATCATTATAGTATACCCGCGCGCCGGGATTCAATCGTGCCGGCAGACACTTTTGGGCGGATGCTGTCCTTTGGCATCAACTGCGCGCCCCCCGGGGGCATGCCTTGTGCCGGCAGGCTTTGATTGGTATAATAAGTATCATTTTATTGCGGGAGGGGCGGGCCGGCATGGGCGGCGACAAGAACGGCAACGCGCTTTATATACCGTATCTCATCCAACTGCAGATGTCGGGCTGCGACCTTTCCGTCAAGTATCTGGAGCAGCTTGACGAAACGTGCGTGGAGTTCCCCCACACGCATACCAGCCACGAAATCTACTTTATCCTCAGCGGCCGGCTGCGCATGCTGCTGGGCGGCCGGGAGCATCTTTTGGAGCCGGACCAGTTCATTTTAATTCCGCCGGGGGTCCGCCACGGCGTTGTGTACAAGCCGGACGAGCCGAAGGAATACCTCGTGATGGTCTACGCCATCCACCGCAGCGCCGAGTCGCCGGGCCGGCGCCAGCCAGGCCTGGAATACGTGGACCGGGTGGAGCGG
>JAJUHI010000055.1 GCA_029267955.1 Sporobacter termitidis
TCCTGTTTTTGCATTGACACGCGGCCGGTTGCCCGGAGCCGGGCTTTCAGATATAATCGATGAGAGATAGACAGAAGGAGGCAAGGCCGATGCCGAAATCATCCAATCAGAAGCTCAAGCTCCTGTACCTGATGAAAATCTTTCAGGAAAAGACGGACGAGGCCCATTACCTGTCCGTCCCGGAGCTGATAGCGGAGCTTGGCCGGTACGGCATCAAGGCCGAACGCAAGAGCATCTATGACGATATTGAGGCGCTGCGTTTTTTCGGCCTGGATATTGAAAGCGCCCGGTCAAAGACCACCGGTTACTATCTGGCCAGCCGGACCTTTGAGCTGCCGGAGCTGAAGCTGTTGGTGGATAGCGTCCAGTCCTCCAAGTTTATCACCCACAAGAAAACCCTGGAGCTGATCCGGAAAATCGAGAGCCTGTGCAGCGTGTATGAGGCCCAGTCCCTCCAGCGGCAGGTGTATGTGGCCAACCGGATCAAAACCATGAACGAGAGCATCTACTACAATGTGGACAAAATCCACAGCGGCATCGGCGACAACCAGCAGATCAGCTTCAAGTATTTCGAATACGCCGTCACCAAGGAGAAGGTCTTCAAGAAAAACGGCGACCGGTATATCGTCAGCCCCTTCGCCCTGACCTGGGACGACGAAAACTACTACCTGATCGCCTACGATTCTCAGGCGGGGATGATCAAGCACTACCGGGTGGACAAGATGACGGACATCCTCGTCACCCGGGAAAAGCGCGACGGTCTGGAGATTTTTCAGAACCTGGACATCGCCCTGTATTCAAAAAAGCTGTTTTCCATGTTCTCAGGCGAGGAGGTGACGGTGCGCATCCAGTTTAAAAACCGGCTCATCGGCGTGGTGCTCGACCGGTTCGGCCGGGATGTGACCATTATCCAATCCGGCGAGGACCACTTTACCATCAGCGTCGACGTGGCGGTCAGCCAGCAGTTTCTGGCCTGGATCTGCAGCTTCGGGGACGAGGCAAAAATCCTCTCGCCGGACAGCGTCGTCGAGGAGCTGAAGGCCCACGTCCGCCAGGTATTGGCGCAATATACATAATTTTAAGGCTTTAACCGCGCCAGTTTTTATGCGCCGGCAGCTTGACAGCGCCGGCGCCGGACTTTATAATAGGGCGTGAAATTTAATGCTTAAAAGTCCTAAAGCTATAAAGTCCAAAAGTGATGATCAGGAAGAGTAGGCGCGTTATGCGTTCAGAGAGTCTCCGGCTGCTGCGAGGAGATATGCCGGCGCGCCCGAATACACCCTGTGAACTGCTCGCCCTAGGGCAAATGTACGCCTGTAAGCCGAGCCGGTTTCTACCGTTATCAGAAGCGCAATGAGGCCGGCATTCAAGCGCCGGTAAAAAAAAGGTGGTACCACGGGCTGATTGTAAAATCCCCGTCCTTTGTGTTCAAAGGGCGGGTTAATTAATTATGGAGGTAATAATATGAAAAAATTATTCAAGCTGGCGGCCCTCGTGCTGGCTGTGGCCCTGCTGGCGGCCCTGGCCGGCTGCGGCAACAACGCCGCCACCCAACCGCAAACGTCACCCGAAGCTTCATCCGGCACGGGTGAAAACCCCTCGACTGCTGAAAAAACGTTTAAAATCGGCATCCTGCAGCTGGTGGAGCACCCGGCCCTGGACGCCGCCCGCGACGGCTTTATCCAGGCCCTGGCGGACAACGGCTACGTGGACGGTAAAAACATCACCCTGGACGTTCAAAACGCCCAGAACGACAAGACCAACATGAAAACCATCTGCCAGCGCTTTGTCAACAATAACGCCGACCTTGTCCTGGCCATCGCCACGCCGGCGGCGCAGGCCATCGCTGCGGAGACCACCACCATCCCCATCCTGGGCACCGCCGTCACGGACTATGTGGGCGCAAATCTCGTGGATTCCAACGAGGCCCCGGGCGGCAACGTCTCCGGCACCAGCGACATGAACCCCATCAAGGAGCAGATAGACCTGCTGGTAAAGCTGGTCCCGGAAGCCAAGACGGTCGGCCTGTTGTACACCTCCGGCGAGGATAACTCCGTTATTCAGGCCAATATCGTCAAGGAAACCTGCGAGACCCTGGGGCTGAAGGTGGTGGAGGCCACCGTCGCCAGCGGCAACGATGTGCAGCAGGTGACCCAGTCCCTGGTGGGCAATGTGGACGCCGTTTACATCCCCACCGACAACACCTTCGCCTCGGCGATGCCCGTGGCGGCGGATATCCTCAACGGGGCGAAAATCCCCACCATCTGCGGCGAATCCAACATGGTTTTAAACGGCGGTCTTGCAACCCTGGGCTTAAACTATTATAATCTTGGTTACCAAACCGGCGAAATGGCCGTCAGGATTCTCAAGGGCGAAGCCACCCCGGCCACGATGCCCATTGAAACCCAGAAGAATTACGACTTCACCATCAACGGTGAAGTGGCGGAGGCCATCGGGCTGACGATTCCCGCGGACCTGGCGGACTATGTGGTATACCCCAGCCAAACGAACCAAGGATAAACTCTACAAACTCCAAGAAAATGAGGAACTGACATGCAGCTGCTACTGGCAATACACGGCGCCGTTGCAACGGGCCTTCTCTGGGCCGTTGTGACCATCGGCATATTCACGACATACCGGATTCTTGATTTCGCCGACCTGACGGTGGAGGGCAGCATCACAACGGGCGCCGCCGTGGCGGCAACCCTCATCTACAACGGCGCCGATCCGTTTGTCGCGACGCTGGTGGCGTGTTTTGCCGGCATGGCCGCCGGCCTGATGACGGGGCTGTTACATACGAAGCTGAAGATCCCCGCCCTGCTGTCGGGCATCCTGAGCATGATCGCCCTTTATTCCATCAACATCCGCATCATGGGCAACAGGGCAAACGTGACGCTGTTGCGGCTGGACACGGTGTACACCGTCTTTGAAAACCTCGGCCTGTCAAACCGCAACGCCGTCATCGTCGTCGGCCTTATAACCGTGATTCTCGTCATCGCGGTGCTCTACTGGTTTTTCGGCACGGAGCTGGGCAGCGCCATCCGGGCCACCGGCAACAACCCGCGGATGATCCGCGCCCAGGGCGTGAACACCAACACCATGATCATCATCGGGCTTGTCATTTCAAACGGGCTCGTCGCCCTGGCCGGCGCGCTCATCGCCCAGGATTACGGCTACGCGGAAATCCAGATGGGCGTCGGCTCCATCGTCATCGGCTTAGCGTCGGTCATCATCGGCGAGGTGCTCTTCGGCACGAAGAACTTTATGCGCAACCTCATTTCACTTGTTCTGGGCGCGGTATTCTACAGGGTGATCATCGCCATCGTCCTGTTCATCGGCCTCCCGCCCACCGACCTGAAGCTCTTCACCGCCGTCTCCGTCGCCATCGCCCTGTCCCTGCCGGTTTTCGGCGACTACTTGAAAACACTGAAGAAATCCCTTCGGGAAGGAGCCTGACATGCTGGAAGTCAAGAATATATCCAAGACCTTCAATGTCGGGACGGTCAACGAAAAGCTGGCGCTGGACGGCGTGGACCTGAAGCTGAATGAAAACGACTTTGTTACGGTCATCGGCGGCAACGGCGCCGGCAAATCGACGCTTTTAAACTGCATCGCGGGGGTTTACCCCGTGGATTCCGGCAGCATCTACATCGACAGCACCGACGTGACAAAGCTCCCGGAGCACAAGCGCGCCAGGCTCCTTGGCCGGGTGTTCCAGGACCCGATGATGGGCACGGCCGCCAATATGGGCATTGAAGAAAACCTGGCCCTCGCCTACCGGCGGGGTGAAAAGCGCGGTCTCCGCTGGTACATCACCAGCCAGGAGCGCGAGCTTTTCCGCAGGGAGCTTAAGACCCTGGGTCTTGGGCTGGAGGACCGGATGACCACCAAGGTGGGCCTCCTCTCCGGCGGCCAGCGCCAGGCGCTGACGCTGCTGATGGCGACGCTGAAAAAGCCGCGCCTGCTGCTCTTAGACGAGCACACCGCGGCCCTGGACCCGAAAACGGCCCAGAAGGTCCTGGAGTTGAGCAATCAGCTCATTGAGGAGCACCAGATTACCACCATGATGATCACCCACAACATGCGCGACGCCATCCGCTACGGCAACCGCCTGATCATGATGTATGAGGGGAAGATTCTCCTGGACATCTCGGGCGAGGAGAAAAAGAAGCTGACCATCGACTACCTGCTGGGGCAGTTTGAAAAGGCCAGCGGCAGCGACCTGGCCAGCGACCGCATGCTGCTGTCTTAAAGATACGCTCTTATTAAATACAAAAGCTCCCGGGCTTGTCCCGGGAGTTTTTATGCTCTCGTACCCTCCGCATCTGGATGCGGGCGACCGCGCAGGGCCGCCCCTGCGCGCATCCCGCCTGTAACAATAACTAAAATCGGCGAGGCGCGGCCGCTCATTATTCGGCGATTTTGACATATCATTCCTGTTGCCGGAATGATAAAATTTGAAAACTCTACTATGAAACCTGGTGAAAATGTGACGGCGAAACGTGAAATTGACATGTGTACCGACCCTCTGGTGCCGAAGCTCCTGATCTTCTCCGCCCCGCTGATGCTGTCCGGTATCCTGCAATTGACGTTTACCGCCGTCAACATGGTCATCGTGGGCCGCTTCCGCGGCAGCAGCGCTCTGGCGGCCGTCGGCGCCACCTTCAACGTCATCGAGCTGCTGCTGTTCGTTTTTATGGGTCTGGCCACCGGCGCCAACGTCCTGGTGGCCCGGTATTACGGCGCCCGGGACGCCGAGGGCATGAAGCAGACGGTCCATACGGCGATAACGGCCAGCCTGGCCGGCGGCGTGCTCATCGGCCTGGCGGGCATTCTGCTCACGCGGCCGCTGCTGATCCTGACGGGGACGCCGGAGGACATCATCGATCAGGCGTCCGTCTACATGCGGATTTACTTTGCCGGCCTGCCGGTAATCTCCCTGTACAACTTCGGCGGCGCCGTCCTGCGCGGCGTGGGCGATACGAAATCCCCGCTGTACTTTTTAAGCGCCGCCGGCGTTATCAACGTGGGGCTCAACCTGTTTTTTGTCCTGGGCCTGGGCATGAGCGTGGCCGGCGTGGCGGTGGCGTCCGTGATCGCGCAGAGCGTGTCGGCCGGGCTGGTGCTGCGGCAGCTGATGAGAAGCGGCGGCGATTACGCCGTCAGCCTCCGCCATCTGCGCCTTCATGCGCAAAAGCTGGGCATGATGGCGAAAATCGGCATACCGGAAGGCCTGCAGGGGATGATGTTCGGCATCTCCAACGTCCTCATCCAGACCTCCATCAACTCTTTCGGCACCGATGTGATCGCCGGGAACACCGCGGCCATCAACATCGAGGGCTTTATCTTTGCCACCCTCAACGCCCTCCCCCAGGCGGCCATCGCCTTTACCGGCCAGAACATGGGCGCCCGGAAATACGGGAACATCACCCGCATCTTTTTCATCTGCTGCGGCCTTGTGGTTGTCTCTTCGGCGGTGATGTGCACCGCGGCCGTCCTTTTACGGGCGCCGCTTTTAAGCATCTACGCCTCGGAGCCCGCCGTGCTGGAAACGGGGGCGCTGCGCATTCTCGTCATCTGCTCGTCCTATGTGCTGCTCTGTCTGAACAACGTGACGACGGGCACAATGCGCGGCATGGGCTATTCCGTCCTGCCGGCGGTGGTCTGCCTGATCGGCATCTGCGTCCTCCGGGTCGTCTGGGTGGAAACGGTCTTTCAGCTCCACCGGTCGTATCTCAACCTGATGCTGTCATACCCCATCTCCTGGGCCATTACCCTGACGGCCAATCTGGTCTGTCTTTTTATCGTCAAGCGGCGGATACAAGACCCGCCGCCGGCGCAGCCTCCCGCGCTGCAAAAGACGCTTTAAGATTATTAAAAAGGGAGCAGACGGCTCCCTTTAAGCCGCTTGCTCCCTTCGCGTTTTTAAGTTGTAAAATTGAAAACGGCCTTGCGCCCGGTTTCGTCGGTGAGTAATGTGAGCCGCACCTTTCTTGAGGCGATTTTTGTCAGCCAGGTGTATCCGTTGTCAAGGGTTGTCGGCTCTCCATAATGCTCTGTGAAAGTGTCTTTTAGCTTATCCAGGCTGTTCCTTGGTATATCGAGCTCATACGATACGGTCCGAACCCTTTTTAACATCACAAGAACAGTCATGGAGCCTTTCATCCCGAACAGCTCGATGTCTCTCGCGTAAGCTTTGAGATCGGTGTCATAGTCGATTCGCTGCGCGGTCCAGCTTGAAACAGTGCCGAAGTCGAAGGCGTTTTCCCTGACCTTGATGATGCTGCCTGTCAACCGGGATAACTCCTGTAGATTGTCCATATCGTACAGGTCCGCATCTTCGAGTGCGATCATGCCTCTCCAGAATTTTGACACGGTGTTAACGTCCCGGCTTCTTAATTTATCGGACGACACCGTCTGGGACAGCGTCACAATAAGAACCAGCGCCGCCAGTGCCGCAACCAGATATACGTATGGTTTCTCTTCCCACAATCTCACGAAAAAATTTAGCTTTACATCCTGTCTTAAATTCAATGGTTTCCTGCAGCTGACGCAATGCGAATTTTGAGCCTCATTCTCAGCGCCGCACCGTACGCATTTCATATGTAACCACCTTTTATTTTTTATAACGCCCGGGCTCATCCTCATCTTACTATGAATGCCATAATATTGCAACAAGGCGGTTTCTGCGTTTATCATCCGCAGGAACCGCCTTTATCGGTTATGGTTGCGTTTATGACTGTCAGTATTATTGCTCCATCTGAGCGCCGCCCTGTGGTTGTGTTTCCGCCGCCAGCCTGTCCAGGCGCCTGTTGCGGGCGTACAGGCACAGATCGACGCCGACCATGAGGGCGTTGAGTATATAAAAGATCAGCACATAGGTAACATTGCCCGTCATGAGCTTTCCGGCGATGCCGAACAGATAGCCCAGCAGGATAAAGACCTCAAAAAACAGGCTTTTGCCCTTGGTGGTGCGCGATCTCCAGGACTTGAGCACCGACAGCGGCCAGGAAAGGCCGAAGCAGATGATCATGGCGGCTTCAAAAAATTGCAGCATTGTAACCCAGCTTTCTTCTGTATGGTGCCGTTATTGTAGCACACCGCCCGGCCGTTGTAAAAGGCGGCGTTGGCGTCTGCGGCGTCCGCCGGGCCGGAAAAGAATAAATAATGAAAAAATACGAAGGAAAATATTTTGTCAAAAACGTATAAATTTCGCTTGACTTTCTAAAGGAACATCTGTATAATATGTAATTACAGCCGAACATGCGGTTCGGCTGATTTTTTTATAATTGAGGTATTCCATTTCATGACCCAAGACAAAGTTCTCACATGTAAAGACTGCGGCGCAGAGTTTATCTTCAGCGCAAGCGAACAGGACTTCTACGCAGAAAAAGGCTTCACCAACGAACCCCAGCGTTGCAAACCCTGCCGTCAGGCCAGAAAGAATGGCGGCGCCGCCCCCAGAGAGATGTTCACCGCCACATGCGCAGCCTGCGGCGGCGAAGCACGTGTACCGTTTCAGCCGAGAGATGACCGTCCTGTTTACTGCAGCGACTGCTTTTCCAGACAGAGGTAAACTCCGCCTGAAATAAACCATGAGGATATGCCCGAAAGGGCATATCTTTTTTTGCGGTTTTATCTGCACTTCTGCTACGGTAAATTGCCCCGGGCGGGCCGGTGTGTTATAATGGGACCAATCTTTGGTAACGGCGGGAACCGGCGGCTTGCGGCCGCCTCTGACCGTCAACGGCGGCCAGGCAACGTAGTTGCGGCCCGCCGTTCGGACCTGTCAAAAATCCTGTTGACGAGAGGAGAACTGAAATCATGACATTCATCGAGCTAGCCCAGCAGCGCTATTCCGTCCGCAAATTCAGCGACAAACCCGTGGAGGACGACAAGCTGGAGCGCGTGCTCCAGGCCGGCCGTCTGGCGCCCACGGCCAAGAACATCCAGCCTCAGAGAATTTACGTGGCCAAATCCCCCCAGGCGCTGGAAAAGCTGAACAAGTGCTCCCCCTGCATTTTCGGGGCGCCCGTCGCCCTGATCGTCTGCTATGACGAGAGCGTCAGCTGGGTCCGCAGCCGGGACAACAAAAATTACGGCGAGGTGGACGCCGCCATCGTGGCCACGCATATGATCCTCCAGGCCCGGGAGCTGGGGCTCGGCACGGTTCTGGTGGGCGTCTTCGACGCGGAGGAGCTCCGGCGCGCGTTTAACCTGCCGGAGAACCTGGTCCCCTCCCTTTTGATACCCCTGGGCTATGCCGCGGCGGACGCCGCGCCGGCGCCCATGCATGAGCAGCGCAAGCCGCTGGCGGAGACCGTTATTTACGTCTGAGCCCCATTTAAAACGCAGCTGTCGCAAGCCGAGCATAAATCGTTGTTGCGGCAGCCGAAAAGCGCGCGGGCTGACAGAAATTACATCAGCCCGCAGCTTAGTTAAAATACGCTGAAATTCGGCATAATACTTTTGGATTTTCATGCGCCGTCCTGTACCTTTTTACATAACGGCCGTGACAACCGCGGCGCAACAATTGCATTCGGGGAGTATCCAATGAAGCTTTGCATGATCCGTTTTGCTGTCTGCTGTCTTGCTGTTCTGCTGCTCTTTAACGCGGCGGGCATTACCGCCGCGGCGGCTGAAGACTATGGGGATATCGGCGGCCACTGGGCTGAAAAGACGCTCCGCAGGGCCCTTGAGGACGGCTATCTGGTCGGCTCGGAGGGGCTTTTAAGGCCGGATGCGCCGATCACCGGGGCGGAGGCCGTCACCATCCTAACGCGCGTGATTTCCGGCCCCGACGCCGGCACGGCCGAGGCGACCGACCTGTCCGATGCGGCGGATTTAAGCAGCGACGATTGGTACTACATGGCCGCAGCTAAGGCTGTCGCCATGGGTATCCTCGCGCCCGAAAACGGCCGGCTGCAGTTGGAGGAGGCCCTCTCCCGGGAGCGGGCCTTTCTGATGCTGGCCAACGCCTTCCAACTGGCGGCGGCCGGACAGGAGGACGCCGTCCTGTCGCCGTATACCGACAGCGGCCGGCTCACCGGCCGGATGCGGGCGGCGACGGCGGCGCTGGCTGACGGCGGTCATATTCAAGGCTACGGCGACGCACTTCATACATACAAGAGCATCACACGCGCAGAATTTATGTCAGTTTTATACAGTATTGTGCCTCATATCCAAACGGGCGCCAGGACGGCGCCCGGGGACGGCAACGCGCTTTTTACCGGCGTTTCGCGGCTGTACGATACCGCTTACCCCGGCTGGGTCTTTCTGGGCGGCGGGGCGGCGGACGTCTCCCTGTATGAGGTCGAGGCGCCGGCCGTCGTCATCCGCAGCGACCGTTTAGACACCCTGCAGGCGGGTTTTTCAAAAATCGGCCGGCTTGTCATTGCCGCCGCCGGCGGCGACGTGTCCTTCAACCCCGGCATGACAAACGAGCTCCCCGTTGTCGCCGTCGGCGACGGCGCGGGCCGGGTCACCCTGTCCGGCCGTTTTGACCAGGTGGAAATCACCGGGAGCAACCGGACGGTTATTTTGGACGCCCGGGTCAATAAGCTGCGCGTCAGCGGCAGCGGCAATACCGTGCGCCTCGGAGACGACGCCCAGGTCTCCGAGCTGACCGTTTACCCGGAGGGTGCGAACAACACCATTGAGCTCAATGGCACAACCATCGAATCGTGTACGCTTTACGGCCCCGGCACCGTCATCAGCGGTCGCGGCCTTGTCAAGGCGCTGACCGATAACGCTCAGGGCAGCGACATTACCGCGCCCTTTGGGCAGAGGACTGTCAACAAGGACTACGGCCTGGGCGGCGTGGAAGTGACGCTGACCGCCCCGGACACGCTGCCGCCGGACCGGGCGCTGGAGGCCGCCGTCACGGTGACCGCGCCCCAGGCCGGAAAGGCCTGTCATGGCGCCTGGTACCTGGACGGCCGCTATATTGACGGGACCGACCTGGTCCTGGGCGATGAACAAACGCTGACGGTCAGCATTGACGTGCCGAGGACGGCGGACGTGCCGGTCTCGGCGGAGCTGACCTTTGTCCTCAGCCATACCGGCGCCGACGGCATCCGGCACGCGCTGACGGCGGCAAAAACCGTCACCGTGGAGCCGCAGCCGGTCTACACCGCCCAGGAGGTGTTGAGCCTCGTCACAACCGGCTACAGGGGCGACTATACCCTGGCCTGGGCGGAAGAAAACGATTACACCCCCCAGCTGAAGGAAGCGTTCGTCAATGTCAAAGGGTACACCAGCAAAACCCAATATCTCGTCTGGGTGAGCATCGCGTACCAGCGCGTCAATATCTTCTCCGGCTCGGCCGGCAACTGGAAGCTGGAGAAATGCTTTATCGTCGGCACCGGCGCCCCCGGCAGCGCCACGCCCACCGGCGTCTTTCAAATCTTCAACCGGCACACGCGGGGCTGGACAACAAAGGAGTACACCGTCCGGCCGGTGATCAACTTCATCAATTACGCCTACGGCTTCCATTCACGGCTGTACTACCCGAACTCCTCGGAACTCCGCGACAGCCGGATCGGCTTCCCCGTCAGCCACGGCTGCATCCGTATGTATGACGAGGACGTCAACTGGATGTACGACAATCTGCCCGACGGCACGACGGTCGTTGTGTATTGATAAAAAAGAGGCTTTCCCTAGCAGCGCCGCGGGGCCGCCGGCTTACCCGAAGGGGTCACCGGCCCGCACCCGCAACGGCATCCGCGGGAAAGCCTCTTACGGCATCGCCTGTCAGGCGCTGCCGTCAGCGGCTGCTGTTGAACTTGTTGTCAACGGTGGCGGTACCCAGGTTTTCAGCCGCTATCTCGCCCTCGGCCGCCATCTTTTCGGTGATATCGCCGCCGGCCTGGGCGTTGTTGGCCGCCTTGCCGGGGGCGTTTAAGCCTAACACCTCTTCCGCGGCTTCCGTCTTCATCCTGTCAAGCGCGTCTGCCTTCACCGGACTGTACCGGTTGTTGTTCCGATTCTTTTTCAACATACCTGATAATCTCCTCGTTTGCTATTTTGTCTTCTCCCGGGCGGCCTTACCGATCTGCTTTCTGACCGGCGGCGCCTGCTGCCCCTCTTCGGCCAGCATGCTGGCGCTGTTCTGGAGCATCGAGCCGGTGCCGCCGGTCTGTCTGCGGCTGCGCTGATGCGCCGCCCCGCCGTTTTGCCCTTGTTTCTGCGACATCATTTCACCTCCGGCGGCTCCGCCGCCGCAGTTATTTTAAGTTGATTTTTGCATTTTATCCAACAACGGCAAGAAGCCACATACCTGGTTATTAGGTATGTGGCTTCTTGCCGTTGTTTTTATACGTTGAATAAATTGGTGCTCAAATATTTTTCGCCCCGGTCGGCAAAGAGGACGACCACAAAGCCCTCGTCGATGGCCCTGATAGTCTCCAGGGCGGCGAGCATGGCCGCGCCGCTGGACATCCCGACGAAAATGCCCTCCTTAAGCACAATGGCCCGGGCCATGGCAAAGGCCTCTTCCGACTCCACCATCACCGACCGGTCAATCTTCGTCGGGTCATAGATTTCCGGCACGATGGCCTCTTCCATATTCTTTAACCCCTGTATGTAATGGTTGCGGACGGGATGGGCCTCCACCACCTGGATCGACGGGTTCTTCTGCTTTAAGCGCATGCCCACGCCCATGATGGTGCCGGACGTGCCCAGCGCGGAAACCACATGGGTGACGCGGCCGCCGGTATCCTCCCAGATCTCTTCGGCGGTGGTATAGTAGTGGGCCAGCTTGTTGTACTCGTTGGAAAACTGGTTGGGCATAAAGTATTTATCTGGGTTCTCCCGGACAAGCTGATGGGCCTTCCGGATGGCCCCGTCGGTTCCCTGGGCGGGGTCTGTCAGTATAATCTTCGCGCCGAAGGCCTCGATCA
>JAJUHI010000056.1 GCA_029267955.1 Sporobacter termitidis
CGTCCACGGGCGCGTATTTCTCCACCCAATTGCCCGCGTAGGCGCCGACGGGGGCCGTTGCCTCCGCGGGGATTTCTTCATATGTGTCCGTATTGAGATGGCAGGTGAAGTGCATCACCGGCTTCTTGACGTTTCTGGCCTCGATACGCCCGTGGGCGGCGCCGGCCGGGACGAAGACGACGCTCGTCGTCGTCAGGGTGAGCTTGTCGTTTTCAATCCAAAGCTCGATTTCGGCGTTCAGGTTCTCCGGGTCGTCCTTGTCGCTGCCGATGAAGACAAGCAGCTCGTCGGATTTGTGCTTGAAAAAGTCGTCGCGGCGGAGGGGCCCGGTGATCCAGCACACGTCGCTGAACATGGAGCCCGGGTAAACGCTCCCGTCCATGCGGACGGAATGGACATGGGCGCTTTCGGGGACAAGGTGGATGTGCTCGGGCTTTGCCATGTCTGCCAGGGCGAAATACTTTGAAATGGACATGCGTCTTCCTCCTTTTGTTTTGAGAGTTTTGACTTTAAATCTCCGTCAGGTATTTTTTGATGATCCGCAGCGCCTTGGCAGGGTCGGACTGTGCCAAGAGCCCAACGGCGAACAGAATGTACTTGGAATCCAGATACAGCCGCGGCGCCTTTGGTTTAAGGATATTCGGCGCTTCCGGCCGAAAGACCGCCCCCTCCAGTACCCGGCGCGGATCGGCGGAAAACGCCACCGGCCCGCCCGCGCCGATGACGGTTTTGACCTGGGTTAAGTCCTTGCCCCGCTGCACCCAGAACTCGCCGTTGTGGGTTACCACCAGGTCCACCGAGCCCGCGTGACGGTCCACCGCCGTTTTCACGGCCAGCCTGGACAGGGTCAACTGGCATTCGGTCAGGTCGGCGCCCTCCGGTATGCTCAGGACGGACCGGAGGCTTTCCACCCGCTGCTCAAAGGCCGTCTTGCTCTCGTCGTACAGGGCGTTTTCCCGCTCGGCGATGCTGGAGAGCGTGTCCAGGTTGTGATACAGCCCCAAGTCGCCCTCCACCGTACGCTTTGCGTACGGCTCCGGCAGACCCGCCATGGTGACGCCCTCTTTTGTGGGCGCGCCCCTGGCCACAGAATACACGTCCGTCGTCGCGCCGCCCACATCCACCAGCAGCAGCTCTCCCATCCCCGCTTCACCGGCCCCGCCGGCCTTTACGCCGTCGGCGATGAGACGGGCCGCCTCCAATACGGCGGAGGGCGTGGGCATCAGGACCGACGCGATCGTTTCCCGCACCTGGCTGATGCCCTTGGCGTCGGTGATGCGGCTGATGAAAAGCTCCCTGATTTTTTCGTTCACCGGGTCCAGGTCCAGCTTGCCGAACTCCGGCATGACGTTCTTGGTGAAGATAACGTTCTTGTGCGAACCGCTGAAGATGTCTTCAATTTCGCTTCTGGCCGATTTGTTGCCGGCCACGATGATGTTTTTAACGCCCTCGTCAATCTCGGCCAACATCCGGGCGTTGTGGATGATGGTTTTTTTGTTGCCGCCGTCGGTGCCGCCCGTCAAAAGCACGATATCGGGCCGCAGGGCGGCAATCTCCTCCTGCTCGTCCCGAGCGATCTCATAAGAAAAGGTGCCCACAATCTTCGCCCCGGCCCCCAGGGCGGCAAGCCGGCCCGCCTCCGTCGTATATTCCGGCACCAGGCCGATGCAGATCATGCGCAGGCCGCCGGCGGCGCTGGAGCAGGCCACCGTGCTGCGGATGTCGGCCTCGGTGACCGGCACCAGCTCGGACAGCTTATCGAAGGCCTCCCGCAGCCCGACGGAGATGTCGGTGTCCACCGTCGACGGCACCTGTACCCGCGCCGCCAGCTCTTCCTTATCCATATCAAAGGCGACAGCCTTCGTAAACGTGCTGCCGAAATCAATAAAAATGCGGATATTGCTCATCAGTATTGCCCCCTGGGGTTTATATAGTTATTACCAAGAATATCACGATGCAGGGGCAGAGATCAAACGCCCGGCCCCCTCCTCGGAGGGGGCCATTTGACTGCCCCTAACAGCAAAGCCGCACGAATCATGCGGCTTTGTCTGTTTAAGACGGCATGTAAAACTACATTTTGCCCCTGGCTCTTAAATCCTCGCAGAGGTCGGCGATGGACTTCTTGACGTCGGACTCCGGCGGATAGACCCGGTCGAAGCCCAGCTTCTTGAAGGTTTTCTCATCCTCTTCAAAGACGCGGGTGCCCACGCCCAGAATACCGCCGATATACAGGAGAATATCGCCGATGCCGGCCTCCACGCACTTTTCGCGGAAGCCCTGCAGGTCCATTTCCGCCATACCGTACAGGGAGGTGATCAGCATCGCGTCGGCGTCGGTCTCCTGGGCCGCCTTGATAAACTCCTCCGCCGGCGTCTGGGCACCCAGGGCGACAACGTTGAAGCCGGCTTCCTTGAGGGCCCGGGAGATGATCTTGGTGCCGATGACGTGGGCGTCAACCCCGCAGGTGCCGGTGACGACGGTGGGCACGCGCTTCATTTCAATCTTCTCGTCTGAAGCCGTGTCGTCCTTTTCCACCTTGCCGATGATCTTACCCTGGCTGAGGCACCAGAAGTCCGCCATGGAGGCCTTGAAATTGAGCTTGATGCCCTCGGCCTTCTCGCGCTCTCTGATCTTCTCGTCGTTGTATTTCCGGACCTCTTCCGGAATCGGGATGTTGCCGTAGTCAATGTAGCGGCAGGCGCCTTCCAGGTCTCTTGCGCCCATGCACAGGTCTCTCGGATAGATGTTGATGGAGAAGGGCGAATCCAGCACGCCCGCCTCGATGGCCTTGATGGCACCCACGGCGATGTCGCCGTTGCCCATGTCGATGACCTTGTCCAAAATGGCGCAGACAGCCAGCTCCGTCATGCGCATTTCCTGTTCGATGGCCGGCGTGTCCGCCAAAAACTTCTGCTGGCGGACCACATTGAAGATCCAGTTGGCCGAGGCGTAGGTCTGCATGTGGGACTCGATGCTGGGGACGCCCAGGGCCTCGTCGATTGTTTTCACCGAGCAGGCCGCCAGATCCGTCATGGCCGCTTCCATAGCCACGTAGTTGATGTAGCCGAAGGCGTTGCCCAGGTCCTGCGGGAAGGGGAAGAGGGAGGACTGGTTGCCGATGATGCCGGGGATGATGACATCCGTGTAGCCAAAGTAGTCCAGGTATTTTCTGAAGAGCTTCTCGCAGACGCGGATCTCCGCCACGTCCTGGGCGATGTTGCCCTGGAAGTTCATCAGCGGCACGATGCTCTTTACGCCCTGGCAGGCGGAGACAAGCGCCTCGATGATCTGAGTGGCGATATTGACATACATGGGGATAACGCCGTTGGGGAGCCAGCCGTGGGTGTCGGTGGAGATGATAACGCCCCGGTCGGCGTACATGCCGATCAGGCGGCCGAGGTACTGAGCCGTCTGGATGCACTCCTCGGGCGTGGCCTTCTTGTCATAGCCGCCGATCCAGCCGAAAAAGCTGTTGGGCATGGCCGTCATGCCGGAGGCAAAGGCGATCTCGCCCACGAAGCTGTTGGCTACCCGGGAAGACCGGGGGTCAAAGGCGCCCTCGCAGGACTCGACGACGCGGCGGGTGGTTTTGACGCCGTGGTTAATGATGGGATAGCCGTTGAGCTTGTTCTTGCCGGTGCGGATGCTCTCCTCAAGACCCTTCTGGGCCTTGTCCAGTTGGAGGTTTCTCGTGTAGGAGTCCGTCGTAAACGGGAACAGACGGACGCCGACGGCGTTGAGACTCTGCAGCAGCTTGATTTCTTCCTCAACGATCGGCACGCCCGACCGCGGGAACAGACCGATCTTGCCCTCGGCCTTATACTGCGCCAGCACCTTTGTAAAGTTTTTGCTGTCCGGCAGCTTCTTGTGGTACTCAACGGCTTCGTCGATATCGACCTCTTTGCCGGTAGGCCATTGGGCAAGCTGCTCCTGGCGCATTTTGGCAAAGGTTACGTCGTCTATTTTCTGCTGTCTGACCTTGATCACGTGTTCTCCCCCTAGTGTGTTGTTGAATAGTAAAACGCTTGTATTTATTTTGATATTTCACATTTAAGCCCGTAGGACTCAATGATCTCCTTGGCGTGGTTGAGCTCGTCTTGCGTCAGCTCCGGCACGCCCTCCAGCTGATAGGTCATGTCGATCATCCGGTACTTGTTGGCGCCGTATCTGTGATACGGCAGGATATTGACCACGCTGTCCTTTGTGACCTCCGCGACGGTTTTACCCAGGGCGTGCAGGTTCTCGTCAGAGTTGTTGTACCCCGGTATCAGCGGCACGCGGATCACCATCGGCACGCCGCTGTCCGCCACCAGCTTCAGGTTCTGCAGGATCAGCTCGTTGGTCTGTCCTGTGTATTCCATGTGCTTGGCCGGGTCCAGATGCTTGAGATCATAAAAAACCAGGTCGGCGTATTCCAAAATCTTCTTCAGCGCGGCCGGATCGCCGAAGCCGGAGGTGTCGGCGTTGGTATGGAAGCCGGCTTCCCGGCATCTTTTAAAGAGCTCCGCGACAAAATCGGCCTGGACCAGTATCTCGCCGCCGGAGGCCGTGACGCCGCCGCCGGAGGCCTCGTAATAATCGGCGTCCTTTTTGACAACCTTAAAGACCTCGTCAACCGTCATCTCCTTGCCGGAAATCTGGAGCGCCTGGGGCAGACAGTTGCTGACGCACTCTCCGCACAAGGTGCATTTTGTCCGGTCGATATGTACGCCGTCGTCATCCAGTGTGATGATGCCTTCCGGACAGACCTCGACACAGGTGCCGCAACGCTTGCAGGAAGTATAGCGATAGGTAACCTCCGGCTTCATGCACTGGGACTCGGGATTCGAGCACCACAGGCAGGACAGGGGGCACCCCTTCATAAACACCGTTGTCCGGACACCGGGGCCGTCATCGATGCTGTAACGCTGTATGTTAAAGACGATCCCTTTTATATTCTCCATGGGATTCTCCTTATATTTAAGATGGGGGTAAGCGTCATGCGCAGGGCGCAATGACCACGGCGCACCGAGGCGGGAGCAAGCCCCCGCCTACGGTTTGATTCGTTTACACCATTTCGTGCATGGTGCGGTTGACAATCTCGTCCTGCAGGCTCTTCGGCAGGTCGATGAAGTACGCGCTGTAGCCGCCCACGCGGACCAAGAGGTTCTTGTGTTCGGCGGGGTTGGCCTGAGCCGCCAGGAGTTCTTCCCTGCTGTGGATATTAAACTGGATGTGCCAGCCGCCGCGCTTCATGAAGGCCTTGATGAGCCAGGCCAGCTTCTGGAGCTTCTCGTCGGTGTTGAGGACGCTCTTGGAGAACTTCATGTTCATGGCGTAGCCGACATACTCTTTGGCGTACGGGCCCTTGGTGGCGGAGTTGATGGCCGCCGTGGGACCGTTGACGTCCATGCCGGGCATGACGGAGCAGGCCGCGTCGTTGACCGGCGAGCCGGCCAGGCGTCCGTTGGGCAGCGCGCCCACGGCCTTGCCGATGGCGATGTGGCCGGCGGCGGCGCCGATGAAGAGCATCGGCTTCTTGCCGGTGATCGGGTCGATCCAGCGCTGCATGATCTCCGGCACCTTGGTGGACAGCTGGTCGTAAATCTCATCAACGTAGTCGTCGTCATTGCCGTATTTGGGCGCGTTCAGGCACATCTGGCGCAGGTCCTCGCGGCCTTCCCAGTTGTTCTTGAGCGCGTCGAGCATCTCGGCCATGGTGACCTTCTTCTCGTCGAAGACCAGCTTCTTGATGGCGGCAAGGGAGTCGGCGATATCCACGAGGCCGCGGCTTCCGAGCCAGGAGGTCCGGCCTTCCGGATAACGGGCGCCGCCCTCTTTGGGCGTCAGGCCCTCGCGGATGCAGTCTTCATACTGCATGGCGCAGCGCAGACCGCTCATGGGGCCGTCGGTAATTTCCGTGCACAGGGTGAGCACCTTGATCCGGTGCAGCACGGGGACAAAATACTCCAGCTGTTTGTAGTAGGCCTCCATTATCTGCTCGAGGCTTGTAAACTTGCTGGCGTCTCCCGTGTGCGGGCCCAGCTGCTTCTGGGTTCTGGGGTCAAAGCCGTCGTTGAGGGCCAGCTCGAAGAGCTTGGTCTGGTTGATGTTGTGGCCGCCGCCCAGATGCTCCATGCAATCCAGGTGATAGCCCAGGCAGCCGGAAGCGCTCCAGTTGCAGGCGTCCTCGATGGGCACGCCTCTGTCCAGATAACGCTGGGTACCCAGAATGTCGTTGAGGAACGCCGGGTTGCCGCCGCCAAACTCGCGGTTGCAGCGCAGCGCGTGGAGGACAAACTCCGGATCCATGTTGGGATGGTAGCGGATATAGATGGCCGGCTCGGAGAGCTTGACCTGGGCCATGGCCTCCAGAATCAGCCAGGAGAGTTCGTTGGTCAGGTCGTTGCCGTCCTTGTCGGTGCCGCAGAGGGTGATGTTGGGCAGCAGGGAGCCCGGCGCGGCGCGCTGCTCGCGGGGGATGGTGACGAGGTTTTCACACTCGCGGATCTTGAGCCACAGGGCACCCAGAAGCTCGGCGGCATCCTGCGCGGTGATCTTGCCGGCCTTCTTGTCGGCTTCATAGTACTTGTAGAGGAGCTGGTCGAGACGGCCAACGGGCACCTCCGGACGGTCGGAGCTCTCCTTCCAGCAGACCAGGTGGTACATACGGACGCACTGGATGGCCTCGAAGAAGTCACGGGGCGGCTCAGCCGGGCAGCGCTCGCATGCCTCGGCAATGCGCAGCAGCTCCTTCTTGCGCCATTCGCGCGTCTCCTTGGCCGCCATCTCACGGGCCAGGTCCGCGTGACGGCGGGCGAACTTGATGAAGGCCTCGCAGGAAATGATGCAGGCCTCCAGCAGCCAGTACTTGCGGAGGAACTGGGCCGAGCCGTGGGAGTGTGTGTCGCCTTCGGCCATCATGCGCTCTTTTTCCTTCTTGCACAGCTCGATAACATGGTTTAAGCCGTTGTCAATGCACTTGGCGGAAACCTGCGCCACGCCGCCGCCGTAAGCGCTGTAGTTCTGGAAGAGGCCCCTGTCCATCTTGTAGCGGACGCCGCGGCCTTCGAACACGCAGCCCCGGTCAAACAGGAGGTCAAAGACATCCTCGCCCATGTCGTAAGCCAGAGCGGCGTTGACGGTGCTGACCTTGGGCATATGCTCCATCCAGTACTCCGCGTCCGCCTTGAGGGCCGCCAAGTCCTCGGGGGTAATTTTCGTGGACTCGGTGTCGCTGGTCTTGCGGGCAAACCGGCCCGTCTGGCACATCTCATAAATCTCGTGGGGCTTCATGGCGCACAGGGTGCCGTTGCCGCGGATGAATTTCGTCAGGGAGCCGACAATGATCTCATCGTCGCGGATGAGCAGCGGGCATTCCAGAAGACGCTTCTCCAAAGCCTTTGCCCAGCGGATATCAATGGGGAGGCCTTCCGTCTCCTTCCAGGATTGTGTGAACAGGAGCGTGTCGTCCACGTAGACCTGCGGCTCCGCCGCCTCCCATTCCGCCTTGAGCTTTTGAAGCCGCGGCGTTAAAACCTGTACGCTTTGTATTTCTTTCGGATCAACCTTCATAGCCATGTCAATTACCTGCCTTTCGCTTTGTCGCTTGAATTTTCTTTAGGTTGTCTTTATTTCGTAGGGGTCGCCGTCGGCGGCCCGAAAACTGCGCATCGGGGACGGGACGCCGAGGGCGGCGTCCCCTACTGGGGATGGATGGGACGCTGAGAGGAGCGTCCCTTGCAGGGGATAGGCGGGACGCTGAAAGCGCGTCCCCTATTAAGGAGGTGATTGGGAGTTTGCGATTTTGAAAGAATCGGAGGGTCAGTTTTCATCCCAGGCCCGGGAGACGATGGCTGCAATCAGTTCCTTCGTGGCCGGCACGGGCGAGGTGCCCGTACCGAAAAGCTTCACAAGGCCCTGCTGCATGCCTTCCACACCCTCCGGCACCACAGCCAGGACGTCGTCCTTTGTAAAGCCGTTTTTGGCGCCGTAGTCCCGCAGGGACGGCAGCTTCAGCCGGCGCATCAGCGCCAGAACCGTTTCGTACGCCGCCCGGCCGGTTTCCTCCGGCGTCGCCCCGTCCGGGACGGCGCCGCCCAGCGCCAGGGTGATCTCCCGCACCTTTTCCGGCGCCGCCGGCGCGATGACCTCCATCACCTGGGGCAGACACGCAGCGCAGCCGTTTCCGTGGGGGATGTGGAAGCGCGCGCCCAGCATCTTGCCGATGTCATGGGCCAGGTGGCACAGAGCGCCGGACATGGAAATGCCGCCTAAGGTGGCCGCCAGCATCATGCCCTTGCGCGCCTCCAGGTCGCCGCCGTTTTCATAGGCCCGGACAAGATATTTGCCCACCAGGGTGAACGCTTCCCTGCCCGTCAGCTCGCTGAAGCTGTTGGCGCGCTGGGAGGTGTAGGATTCCACCGCGTGGCACAGGGCGTCCATGCCGGTGGAGGCCGTGACCGAGGGCGGCAGCCCCAGGGTCAGCTCCGGGTCGACAATGCCCAGCGTGACGGCGCAGCCGACGCCGGCAATGTTCGTCTTGACATTGTTTTTTGTATCGGTGATCACGCCGCCGGGAGTGCACTCGCTGCCGGTGCCCGCCGTTGTGGGGATGACCACCAGAGGGACGGACGGCTTTGTCACGACGCCCTCCCGTCCGAAATACTGGTTGATGGGCGGCGGATTCGTCTGCAGGAGCTTTGCGCCCTTGGCCGTGTCCAGTGAGCTGCCGCCGCCGACGCCCACCACGCCGTCTACCTTTTCGCGGAGGCCGAGGGCCCCCGCCTCGTCCACCGACCAGTCCGGCGGGTCGGCCTGGACGCCGTCGTAGCAGACCGTTTCGATCCCGGCTTCGTTAATCAGCCGGATAATCGTATCGGCAACGCCGGCGCTTTTTATACCGGCATCGTATACAACGAGGACCTTTTTGCAGCCAAGTTCCCGCAGCTTCTCACCCACGAGCTTTGAGGTGCCGATGCCGAACAGCAGCGGGTTCGGGCTGGAAAATATACTTTGCATGTACGCCTCCATTTCGCCGCGGACGCGGCGCGCAATATATGTTGTACCGGCGGTAGGACTGCTGCCGGGCGGTTATACGGGCTGCGCGGATTGCTGCTCCATCTGCAGCTGAAGATCGTAAGACTTGTCGAGAATAGAGGTAATATCCTCCGCTGTCACCGGCCGGGGCGAGAAGAAGAAAATCTGCGTCTCCATGATTTTCGGCACCGCCGTCAACAGCTCGCTCTTGGATTTGACAAATCTGGTCAGCCGGGGCAGCCGGGATTCCTTCATAAGCCGGAACACCGCGTCGGCCGCCGCCCGGCCGATTTCCTCGGGGGTCGCGTCGTCGGCCACCGTGCCGCCCAGCGCCCGGGCGATATCCTTCATCTCCTGGGGCACGGCCGGGGCATAGAACTTGAAGATTTCCGGCAGACAGGCGGAAACGGCCACGCCGTGGGGGATGTGGAACATCATGCAGATCACCGCGCCGATGTCGTGGGGGATGTTGCAGTACGGACCCAAAATCGACATGGACGCCATGGTCGCCGCCAGGTGCAGCGCCTCGCGGGCCTTTAGGTTGCCGCCGTCCCGGACCGCCGTGATCAGGTTCTCGCCGATGAGGGAGATGGCCTTCATGCCGAACAGCCGGCTGAACTCGTTGGGCTGGTTGGAAACCACCGCTTCCACCGCGTGGCACAGCGCGTCAAAGGCGGTTGTCGACGTCCCCTCCGGACTGAGGCCCAGCGTCAGCTCCGGGTCGACGATCCCCAGGGACACGGGGCAGACGAAATTCTCCTTCGTGTTATTGGCCGTGTCGGCGCACGCCCCGCCAGGGGTAACTTCGCTGCCGGTGCCCGCCGTGGTAGGGATCACCACAAGGGGCTTGAGGTTGGACAGGTCGCCGGCCGGCGGAAAACCGGGCCGGGCGAAATACTGGTTGATTGGGGGCGGATTGGACAGCAGCACGTCCACGCCTTTGGCCGTATCGATGGAGCTGCCGCCGCCGACGCCCACAACGCCGTCCACCTTTTCCCGCGCCGCCAGGGCGCCGGCCTCGTTGATGGTGTAGTCGGGCGAGTCTGAGAGGGCGCCGTCGTACACGACGGTTTCAATCCCGGCGCTGGTGATATACCCCAGTACCTTGTCGACAATCCCCGCCGCCTTGACGCCTTTATCGCAGACAACCATGACCTTCTTGCAGCCGAGCCGCTTGAGCTGCTCGCCGACCGACTTGGAGGAACCGCTGCCGTAGAGTACCGGATTCGGACTGCTCCAGGTACTGTACATAAAATCACCTCTGCTCATAATGGGACGCAGCCGGACGCAGCGTGCCGGCCGAAGCTCACGACAAAATGGACACGAGACTTTACAAGGAGAGTTTCCGCGGCTAAAATAATTATAGCGTCAAACTCTCAAATCAGGGAGCTTTTTACCAATACTGCGTCCTTATACCATACATTTTAAATAAGCAAGTATGAAACGTCATCATTCGATTCAATGAATTAGCGTTTTTTATTTCGTAGGAATTAACGAGTTCTAAACGCGCCATCACCTTAAGGAGGACAACCCATGCCAATCACCGTAAGAGCCATCAGAGAGCAGATTGAGTCTTTTTGCCCGACCCATCTGGCGTCCGGCAATCTGGACACGGCGATCGAAAAGATCGCGCCCCTGCGGCTTGATACGGACAGCAGCGACCAGAACACGCTGTTTGTGGGCATGGCCTCGGCGCTGCCGGAGCGCTGCCCGGCAAATCTCCTCTGTATTGAGGATGTGCCTGTTCCCGCGGATTACTGCCGTTTTCAATTTGTCAATCTCTCAGTTCTGCCCAAGGAAACCTCCCTGGAGGAGCTGTACAGCCGGCTGTGCTGCTTCCTGCTGGAGGGCGACAAGGCCCTGACGGCGGCCGCCAGTTTGCTGACGGCCCTTGCCAAAGCCCGGGGCCTTGAAAGCATCGTGTCCATCGCCTACAAGGTGCTGGGCAACCCCATTATCGTTTCCGACAAGAGCTGGAAAGCCCTGGCCATTGCCTCCGACGTGAAAGAACCGGACGATATCGCCTGGTATGAGTTCATGACAAACGGCGCGCTGTCGCTGGATATCGTATCGATGAACATCAAGGAGAAGCTGACCGACCGTATCGAGCAGAGCGAAACGCCGTTTTTGTGCAAGGAAGCCAACATGAAGTACCCGCGGCTGTTCTGCCGCGTCGCCGTGGGCGCCCGCCCCGTGGCCACGGTGGCGGTGATCGAATACCACCGGCCGTTTATCCAGCGGGACTACCTGCTGCTGTCCATGCTGGCCAACGCCATCTCGGCCGAGATGCAGAAGAACAAGTTCCTGCATTACACCCGCGGGCTGCTGTACGAGGAATTCATCGTCGACATCATCGAAGGGCGCATTAAAAACCCCAGCATCATCGACGAAAAGGTCAAATCCTTGAATCTGGGGCTGAAAAAATACATCCATGTGATCACCATCGATATCAAAGAGTTCGACGTTACATATTTTTCCATCCCCTACATGCGCGACTACCTGGAAAAAATGATCGGCGGCAGCAAGGCCATCATCTACAGCGACAAGATCACCATGGTCGTCAGCTACAACGGCGAGCATGAAATTTTTGAGTCCGACGCCGTCAGGCTGCGGGACTTTTTGAAGGAATACCATCTCCACGCCGGTTTAAGCCGCGCGTTTACGCACTTAATCGACCTGCCCGACCATTACAAGCAGTCGCTGGAAGCGCTGGACCTGGGCACGCATATCGACAGCGACGTCACCATCTACCCTTACGACGATTACGCCATCTACCATATCGCCAAGGTCTGCGCCGAAACCACCGACCTTAAAAAGTTCTGCCACCCGAAGCTGGAGTATCTCATGGCGTACGACGCCGAGCA
>JAJUHI010000057.1 GCA_029267955.1 Sporobacter termitidis
GGTGGTCTGGTCCTTTATCCAGTTGATGATCCCGACGGTGGTGCCGGCAACGGCGTTTCCGCATATCCGCGCGCTGGCGGAGAAAGGAGAGGCGCTGCCGGCGTTTCAACAGTATCCGCTGAGTTAACGGCGGGGATGGCGAGGGGCGCCGCAGCGTGGCGCCCTGAAGCAGGAGAGGATCACCAGCAGACAAAACCGCCGTCGACCACCAGGTCTACGCCGGTGCAGAACGAGGCGGCGTCGCTGGCGAGGAACAGCGCCGGGCCGGCCATCTCTTCCACCTTCGCCATCCGCTGCATCGGCGTCTGGCTTTCAAACTCGCGGGTCTGGTGCACCATCTCCGGGCGGGTATTCATCGGCGTGGCGGTATATCCCGGGCTGATGGAATTGACGCGGATCCCTTTGTCCACCCACTCCATCGCCAGGCTTTTCGACAGATGGATCACGCCGGCTTTGGAGCAGTTGTAATGCGCCTGGTCGAGGCCGCGGTTAACGATAATCCCCGACATCGAGGCGATGTTGATAATCGACCCGCCGCCGGACTCCACCATCAGTTCCGCTTCCGCTTTGCAGGAATTCCACACCCCGGTGAGATTGATATCGATCACCCGCTGCCATTGCTCGCTCTCCATCGCCAGCGCCGGATTGGCGTTGGCGATCCCGGCGGCGTTGACGGCGATGTCGAGGCGGCCAAAGCGGCTTTTGGCCAGCGCGACGGCGGCGCGCAGGTCGGCCAGCTGGCGGACGTCGCCGGTGTAGGCGCAGGCCTGGCCGCCGATAGATTCAATATGACTGACCGTTTCCGCCAGCCCGCCGTCGTCGCGAAGATCAAAACAGACCACCCGCGCGCCGGCGCTGGCGAGACTGCAGGCGATAGTCTGGCCAATGCCGCTGCCGGCGCCGGTAACGAAGGCGACGCGATCCTGCAGGCTAAACAGCTGTTGTGCAAAGTCTTTACCGATCATAATGATTATTCTCTTCAATATAGTGTCGAACGTCGGGAGCCTGACGTCCCGGATAGCGGCGCGTCGCGCCTAATCCGGGCTACCGTGCTCAGGACATAATCAAACCGCCATCGATATTAATGGTCTGTCCGGTGAGATAGCGGGCGTCGTCGGAGGCGAGAAACGCCACCAGGCCGGCGACATCTTCCGGCTTGCCGGCGCGCTTCATTGGAATGCCCTCGACCCACTCCGCCATCAGCTCGCCTTTGCCGTAGCGCTTCTGCTCGGTGCTGAGAATTTCGCCCCACACGCGGTCGTTGTAATCCCACATTTCGCTTTCAATAATGCCCGGGCAGAAGGCGTTGACGGTGATATTCCACGGCGCCAGCTCGTGGGCCAGGCTTTGGGTAATGCCGATCACGCCCATCTTGCTGGCGGCATAGTGTGGGGTGTAGATGAAGCCCTGACGCCCCTGGCCGGATGAGGTGTTGATCAGGCTGCCGTGGTTCTGTTTCACCATATATTTGGCCGCCTCGCGGCAGCATAGCCAGACGCCGGTGGTATTGACCGCCAGCACTTTCTCGAAATCGGCTTTTGGCATCCGATCGTAGTAATCAATGGTGATGACCCCGGCGTTCTGAATCGAGACGTCAATGGTGCCGAAGCGGGCGGCGGCCTGCTCATACAGCCCCTGCACCTGGGCTTCGTCGGTGACATCGACCTGCAGCGATAAAATATCCGCCTGATAGCGCTGACGCAGGGTTTCGGCGGTCTGATGAACGCGCTCGGCGTTGGAGACCATCACCAGGTTCGCGCCGTCGCGGGCGAAGCGTTCGGCAATACCCGCGCCAATGCCGCGGCAGGCGCCGGTGATCACCACCGTTTTGTTCTGGAAATCTCGTTGCATATTTTTTCCCTTTCGCTGAGCCGGGCACCAGGCCCGGCGGAAGATGTGAATCGTTGCCGGTTAGCTGGAGGTGGCGCCGTTGGGGGGGAGGGCGGCCAGTTTCTCCTCATGGCGGCGCATCAGGATGACCTTGCTCTGCAGCTTCTGCTGGAACTGGTCGACGACCACGGCGGTAACGATCACCACGCCTTTGATCACCATCTGCCAGAAGTCGCTGACGCCCATCATCACCATGCCGTCGGCAAGGAAGACGATCACGAAGGCGCCGATAATCGAGCCGGTCACCCGACCACGGCCGCCGGCCAGCGCGGTGCCGCCGAGCACGGTGGCGCCGATGGCGTCCATCTCAAACATGTTGCCGGTCATCGGGTGCGCGGTTTGCAGCTGTGATGCGACGATCAGGCCGACAAAGGCCGCGCACAGGCCGGAGAAGGCATAGACGAATATTTTCGCTTTCACAATCGGCACGCCGGCGAGGCGGGCGGCGGACTCATTGCCGCCGATGGCGTAGATGTAGCGGCCAAGCGGCGTTTTGGTGGTCAGCCAGTAGCCCAGCACCAGGAAGCCGATCATCAGCCAGATGGGAAGATAGACGCCGAGCAGGGTGCCGGAGCCGAGGGTGGCGAAACCGGTGTTGCCCAGCGCTTCCATACCGTTGAGATTCGGGTAGGTGCTCCCGTCGTTAAACAGCAGCGCGGAGCCGCGGGCGACGTACATCATGCCTAAGGTGCAGATAAACGGCGCCACGCCGAAGCGGGTGATCACCGCGCCGTTCACCAGGCCGACCAGTACGCCGAAGATCGCCACGCAGAGGATCACTTCCGGGACGTTAAAGAAGAGGATGTCGCCGTTCCACAGCGGCAGGCCATTGGTCAGCAGCGCGCCCGCCACCATGCCGCAGATCCCCGCCACCGCGCCGACGGACAAATCAATGCCGCCGGTGAGAATGACCAGCGTCATGCCGATGGCCAGCAGGCCGGTGATTGCCACGTGCTGGGTCATGATCAGCAGGTTAGAGGCGGTCAGGAAGTTGGGTACCATCACGCTGAAGAATGCGATCACCAGCAGCAGGGCGATAAAGGTGCGGGCCTTCAGCAGGTACATATAAATCATATATTTCTGGTTCATGATGGATTCCAGCCTGATTAATCTTGAGGTGTTGAAGCCGCGATTAACTGTTCGCGGGTCACCGCATGACGCGGTAGATCGGCGGTAATGCGGCCATCGGCCATCACCAGGATGCGGTCGGCCAGGGCCATCACCTCATCCAGCTCTGAAGATGAAAACATCACCGCCAGCCCCTGCTGGGCCATTTTGCCGATCAGGTGATAGACGTCGGTTTTCGCGCCGACGTCGATGCCGCGCGTCGGTTCGTCGAGGAACACCACCTGCGGCTGGGTCATCAGCGCTTTACCCAGCACCACTTTTTGTTGATTACCGCCGCTCAGCGAGGTGATGGGCAAATTGGCGTCGCTGACCTTGATCGCCAGCTGCTGGATCATCGTTTTCACGCAGGTCTCTTCTTTTTGCGGATTCAACCAGCGCCAGGCGCGGCGAAACCCCTGCAGGCTGAAATCAGAGAGCGTCATGTTGGCCTGAATCGACATCATCTGCACCACGCCTTCGCCCTGGCGGTCCTCCGGCACCAGCGCCAGCCCCTTTTTCAGACGCTGCTGAAAGCGTGATTTGCCGATGCTTTCGCCGTTGAGATGCACCTCGCCGCGCTGGCAGGGCATCAGCCCCACCAGACCTTTAAACAGCTCGGTGCGTCCGGCCCCCAGCAGGCCGTAAATGCCGATCACTTCGCCTTTGCTAAGAGTGAAGGTAACGTCATTGAGCTTGTAGCCGCCGCTGGGATGCAGCGCGGTCAGCCCCTTGACGTCAAGCACCGCGTTGCCTTTTGGCGCCGGTTGATAATCAAAGTGTTTTTTCTTATCGCCGACCATCTGCTCAATGATCCACGGCACGCTGGCGTCGCTGACGTGACGCTCGCTGATAAAGCGACCGTCGCGGAAAATGGTGATGTTGTCGCCGATCTCCATCAGCTCTTCGAGGCGATGCGAGATATAGATAATGGTCACCCCGCGGCGCTTAAGCTGCGCGATCACCTTGAACAGCACTTTCACCTCAGACTGGCTGAGCGCCGAGGTGGGTTCGTCCATGATCAGCACCCGGGTGTCTTTCGACAGCGCGCGGGCAATCTCGACTAACTGCTGGTGGCCGATACCGAGTTCGCCCAGCGGGGTGTAGGGATCGACATCCAGCTCCAGTCGCTCCAGCAGCGATTTGGCCAGCGCGTACTGGTATTTTTCATTGATGCGTCCTTTCTGAAAGAATTCATTTGCCATGAAGATGTTGTCCATCACATTCATATTGGGAAATAAATTCAGCTCCTGGAAAATAATGCTGATGCCGAGTTTTTCTGCCTGATGAGTCGAATGTAATGAAACCGCTTCGCCATCGAGAATAATTTGCCCGGAGGAGGGCGTTTCCACACCGGCAAGCATTTTCATCATGGTGGATTTACCCGCACCATTTTCTCCGATCAGCACGTTGACCTTATTTCGATAGACCCGGTAATTGACATTATCCAGGGCGTTCACGCCGGGATAGACGCGTGACAGGCCGCGGGTTTCGATAATCACTTCGGACTCAGCGGGCTGGGGAGCGACGAGTTCTTGCGGCGCCATATTATTGCCCCCCCGCGTGAACGATTTTCGCCGGGGTAATTTCCGGGAGAGTTGGCGGAATATCCCAGGCCGAGAAGACGCCGTAGACCTCCACGCTGTCGCCGGTTTTGAGGTTGGCGGTCTGAATCATTTTGACCGCCTGGCTGTTGATATTCTTGCTGTACTCGCCGAACAGCACCTGGTCATTAAAGTCCTGATAGCTGGCGCCGCTGTAGCCGTCGCGCAGCTGGGTGCCGCGCAGGGTGGGGCCAATCTGCACCGTCACCTTGCCGACGCTGGGGTCGGACAGGGTCATCTTGCCGCTGCGCGAGGCGGTATCGAGTTTGCTGACAGTACCTGAAACCTTGACGTAGAAGATGCAGGGGTTTTCGTCCTGCGCGCGGTAGCCGAGGGTTTTGCAGGCGCTATCAATGTCTTTTGCCGCCTTGAGCGCGCTCATCAATTCCGCCGCCGGGCGCGCTTTCGTCACCACCTGCGGTACGATGCTCTGCTGCCAGGTTTTATCCATATTTGCCATATGCGGGTTGGGCGGCGATTTCAGGTCTGCCAGCTCCTGCTGCGAGACGATGCGACAGCCCCCAAGCGCCAGCACGGCCAGCGTCAGACAGGTTTTCTTAAACATAATGCTCTCCTCTGCGCCCCCGCAGGGGCGCAACCACCCGAACTCAGGACTTAATGTTGAAATCCTGGACTTTATCGGCGTTATCCTGAGTAATCAGGATGCCGCGGAACATCACGCGCTGTTTAGCCGGCTTTTCGCCTTTTTGCAGGTAATTATCCAGATCGGTGACGCCCTGAGCGGCGATGGCCTGCGCCTGCAGCATCACGGTCGCCTGCAGGGTGCCGGCCTTCACGGCGTCGCGCTCATCGTTGCTGCCGTCGATGCCGACGACGATCACATCGCTGCGGTTGGCCGCCTTCAGCGCCGCAATCGCGCCGAGGGCCACCGGCCCGTTGCCGCAGATCACGCCTTTCACGTCCGGGTGAGCCTGCAGAATGCTGTCCATGATGCGCTTGCCGTCGATCAGGGTCCCTTTGGCATCCTGTTTGGCTACGCTGACCATATCCGGATACTGGTCAATGACCTGATGGAAAGATTTAGAACGGGTGACGCAGTTATTATCGGCGAGGTTGCAGGTCAGCTCGGCGTATTTGCCTTTCTCCGCCATCTTCTCGACGAAGACGTTGGCGACCTCGGAGCCGGCCTGGAAGTTATTGTGGGTAATTTGTTCCAGCGCCACATCATCAACCGGAATTTCACGGTTAATTAAGACCACCGGAATGCCGGCTTTTTTGGCCTTTTCAATGGCGGCGACGCTGGCGGTGGAGTCGGCGTTATCAAGAATAATGCCCTGCACCTTTTTACCAATGGCGGTGTCGATAAGCTCATTCTGCTTTTTGACATCTTCGCCATGGGACAGCACGGTGGTTTTATAGCCGAGAGCTTGCGCTTTTTCACTGGCGCCTTTGGCTTCCGAGGCGTAATACGGGTTATCCAGCGAGTTGACCATGATCATAATGGTGCCTTTCTCCGCGGCGTGCGCGGCAAAGGATAAGGCGGTCAGGGTAGCAGCGGTTAAAAGGGTTTTACGTAATTTCATGACTCTGTTCCTGTATTTTTATATTCGAACAAATGAGCCCCTGAGCGGGCAGGCTTTTACGGTCTGAAATTTCCCCTGAATACATTCAGGGATAGCGATATCGTTATGGGCCGGGTTTCTCCTGTAATAAGTGAATGCATGTCGTCGCGCAGTCCGGCGGTCAGGCTGGCGAGTCCGGTTTCCATAATGTTCGGTCGACCGCATGGCGCCACTCCTGCCAGCGCGTTTGCAAGCGCTGGTGGCGGGCCATGTCGGGCTGAAAGGTGCTGTGTTCGGTTAAGAAGGCCTGCAGGTCGGCGGTCGACCCCGGATGGAGCGCTTTGCGCGCCAGCAACGCTGCGCCGATGGCGGACAGCTCCGGTACGTCGCTGCGCATCACCGGGCAGCCGAGCAGGTCGGCCTGGTATTGCATCAGCCAGTCATTGTTGGTCGGCCCGCCGTCCACCATCAGCGCCGTCAGGGTAAACTCTTCATGTTGCCGCATCGCCACCACCACGTCGGCAATCTGATAGGTGATGGATTCCAGCGCCGCGCGGATCAGATGCGCGCGTTTCACCCCGCGACTCAGGCCGCAGATCACGCCGCGGGCGCTGTCGTCCCACCAGGGGGCGCCGAGGCCGGTCAGCGCCGGCACGAAGTACACCCCGAGGGTCGAATCAACGGAGGCGGGAAGGGTGTTCAACTCATGGGCCAGCTCGGCGGCAGAGAGCTCGCTCAGGCCAGTGCTGTCCGCCATCCAGGCGACGGCATCGCCGGTATGGGGAATATTACCCTCCAGACCCCACACCAGCTGGTCGCCATCGTGCCAGGCGACAGTGGTCGCCAGCGCCTCGATATCGCACTGCGCCGATTTGACTGGCGCCATCACCGATGAACCGGTGCCGTAAGTGGCTTTCACGCAGCCCGCTTCGCCGAGCGCGTGGCCGAACAGCGCCGCGTGGGAGTCGCCGATCATCGCCATAATGGGAATACCGTCCGGAATGGCGGCCAGCCCTTTGGTATGGCCGAAGAGGCCGCTCGACGGTTTAATTTCTGGTAACGCCGCGCGCGGAATGCCGAACAGCGCCAGCATCTCGTCGTCCCACTCGCCGCGGTGCAGATTCAACAACTGGGTGCGGGCGGCATTGGAGTAGTCGCAGCAGAAGGCGTCTCCGGCGGTCAGATTCCACAGCAGCCAGCTGTCGATGGTGCCGAGGCAAATCTCGCCGCGTTCGGCGCGCAGGTGGCCATCGGCAGTCGCATCCAGCAGCCAGCGCATTTTGGAGGCCGAGAACAGCGGGGCGATCGGCAGGCCGGTGGCCTGTTTAATCCGCTGTTCCTGACGATCGTGACGCAGCGTGTCGCAGAACGCGGCGCTGCGGGTGCATTGCCAGGTGATGGCCGCGTTAATCGGTTCGCCGCTGTCGCGATACCAGCCGATGGCGGTTTCCCGCTGGTTGCTGATGGCCAGCGCGGCGACGTTTTCCGCGCCGACGTGGGCTATCGCGCTGGCGATCACCGCCAGCGAGGCGGCCACCAGCGCCTCGCCCGACTGCTCCACCCAGCCGTCGCGCGGCGTTTGGATCGCCAGCGGCTGAGAGAATTTGACGATAACCTTACCCCGGCTATCCAGCACCACCGCTTTGGCGTTGGTGGTGCCTTCATCCAGGGCAATGATGAACTCTTTTGCTGTCGCCTGCATCGTGCTCTCCTCGGTCACCCGGTGTCCTGGAACAGCGGAGACGGGATCTTTTCCACCGTCTCATGCGTCTACGCAGGCCATGATGTGACATTTCGTTATCATCTTTTTAATCACTGAATATATATTCGATAGTGATTATTTATTTGATACCTTAAGCCACAAACCCGGTGACGGGCTACCGGAAAAATCATCAATTGTGCTGGCAATCACATTTCGCCGATCGGCGAAAGCGGCGGCAGGCGGCTGGGTTGGTTGACTAAATTATTGAATTTAAATGTATTAACAGAGCCAGCCCTGAGGTTAAAAAAGCACGTCAGGGCGGCAGAGAGGAAAAACAGCGCGGCAGGTTAGTCGCTGACCAGCATGCGGGCGGTAGGATAATCGGTGATTAAAACGTCAATGTAGCCGCCGGTAAGGGCGCCTTTGATGGCCGCGACTTTGTCAGTGCCACCGGCCAGCGCGACGACGTTCGGGCATTTTTTGACCTTTTCCAGCGCCATGCCGATCACCGGATCTTCATCATCGCGTAACACCGGATGGCCGTTTTTGTCGTAGTAGTGCAGGCAGATATCGCCCACCGCGCCGCGCGCCGCCAGCACCTGCAGCATATCTTCGTGATAGTAGTTCCCGGAGGTTTTCAGCAGCTGGGAGGGTTCGAGAATGCCGATGCCGACGATGGCGATATCCACCTCGTCAAAGCGCGACACCACGTCCGCGACGTCCTTGCTGGCCAGCAGCCGGTTGCGCTCCTCCATGGATCCCTCAATGCTCTGCGACGGCAGCAGCCAGGCGTCGCAGTTCAGGCGCTGGGCGAGGGTCTGGGTAAGAATCGTCGCCTGCACGTTACCGTTGGGCCCGACGCCGCCGAGCAGCTGGATCACGCCGCTGGCCTTCAGGTTCTGCGCATGAACTTCATCGACCATCGCGCGAATGGTTGAGCTCCAGGAGGAGACGCCAATCAGATCTTTTGGCCGCAGACGGGTTTCCAGATAGTGGGCGGCGGCGGAGCCAATCGCCCGCTTGATGGTGTGATCGCTGGCCTCTTCTTCGGTATCCACCACCACCGCCTGCTTAAGACCGTAGCGATCCTCAAGCCCTTTTTCGAGCTTCAGAAAAATGTTTGACGGCTGTACGACGCTGATTTTGACGACGCCCTCTTTCTGGCAGCGGGTGATGGCGCGGGAGACAAATGACTGTGAGAGCGAGAGAAGTTGGGCGATATCAGACTGCTTTCGTCCTTCCAGGTAGTAAAGCGTGGCAATCTTAACCAATAGCCGTTGTTCATCCTGCTTAGCCATATTAATCCTCGAAAATCATTTATCGCCTGTGTTCAGGCGCTTAGCGGCAGCCATTTTATTTAGGGTATAGAGGCTTCTATCATACGCGAAAAAAAATCACACTTAAGTGTGACAGGCGTCTAACTTTTGCCAATCCTCAAAATCGACTATGGACAAAAACAAAACAGCCAGGTCATAATCGAATAAAGAATCATCATTGAATATATATTCAAGGCGATTTCAAGTCAATGTGTTTCTCCGGGCTAAGTCCGGAGCGGGAGGCAGAATGTTCCTGAGTAGGGCGCTGTGGCAGAAGGCTTACCACCCGGCATAGGGATATCTGGTTTTTTTAGTTCTTGCTGGAATAAATATTCCATACTGAAAATAAATTCAGAGGTGTGAAATGAATCCCTACAGATTTGATATTCAGACGCTGGAGCGTAAAGCCCGCGCGGTGCGGCGCCACATTGTGCGCTTAAACGCCAATAGTCCGGCCGGCGGCCACACCGGGGCCGACCTTTCGCAGGTCGAACTGTTAACCGCGCTCTATTTCCGGGTCCTCAACGTGGCGGCGGATCGGCTCGACGACCCGCAGCGCGATATCTACATCCAGTCGAAAGGCCACGCAGTGGGCTGCTACTACTGCGTCCTGGCGGAAGCCGGCTTCTTCCCGGTGGAGTGGCTGGAGACTTACCAGCATGCCAATTCCCATCTCCCTGGCCACCCGGTGCGGCAGAAAACGCCGGGTATTGAGCTGAACACCGGTGCGCTGGGCCACGGTTTGCCTGTTGCGGTGGGGCTGGCGCTGGCCGCGAAGAAAAGCAACAGCACCCGCCGCATTTTTTTGATCACCGGCGATGGTGAACTGGCGGAAGGCAGTAACTGGGAAGCCGCCCTGGCGGCGGCGCACTACGGGCTGGATAACCTGGTCATTATTAATGATAAGAATAACCTCCAGCTGGCCGGGCCGACGCGCGAAATCATGAATACCGATCCGCTGGCCGACAAATGGCGCGCCTTCGGCATGGAGGTCAGCGAATGCCAGGGTAACGATATGGCCTCGGTGGTCGCGGCCATCGAGGGGCTGCAGCAGAAGGGTAAACCAAACGTCATTATTGCCAACACCACGAAAGGCGCGGGGATCTCCTTTATCCAGGGGCGCCCGGAGTGGCACCACCGGGTGCCGAAAGGTGAAGAGATCGCTCTGGCGCTGGAGGAACTGAAAGATGAGTAATGCAGAACACCTGGCTAACGTCATGGTCGAGGCCTTTATCGCCGCCGTGGAAAGCGGTGTCGATCTGGTGCCGGTGGTGGCCGACTCCACGTCGACGGCCAAAATCGCCCCCTTTATTAAGCAATTTCCCGGCCGGCTGGTGAACGTCGGCATCGCTGAGCAGAGTATGGTCGGCACCGCCGCCGGTCTGGCGCTGGGCGGCAAAGTGGCGGTGACCTGTAACGCCGCGCCGTTTCTTATTTCGCGGGCCAATGAGCAAATCAAAGTGGATGTCTGTTACAACAACACCAACGTGAAGCTGTTTGGCCTTAACGCCGGGGCCAGCTACGGTCCGCTGGCCAGCACCCACCATGCGATTGACGATCTGGCGGTGATGCGCGGCTTCGGCAATATCCAGATCTTCGCCCCCTCCACGCCGCGCGAATGTCGGCAGATTATCGACTATGCCCTTGCTTATCAGGGGCCGGTCTATATTCGCCTCGATGGCAAGGCGCTGCCGGAGCTGCTTGACGAGTCGTATCGCTTTGTTCCCGGCGCCGTGCTGACTCTGCGCGAAGGCGAGGACGTCGCACTGGTGGCGACCGGTTCGACGGTGCATGAGGTAGTGGAGGCGGCGCAGCAGCTTGCCGACCTCGGCGTTCAGGCGAAAGTGGTCAGCGTGCCGTCGATCCGCCCCTGCGATACCGCCGCGCTGCTGGCGGCGCTGAAGCCGTGCAAAGCGGTGATCACCGTCGAAGAGCATAACGTCAACGGCGGGCTGGGCAGCCTGGTGGCCGAGGTGCTGGCGGAAGCGGGCGCGGGCATTGCCCTGCAGCGGTTGGGGATCCCGGACGGGGAGTACGCCGCCGCCGCCGATCGCGGCTGGATGCGCCAACATCACGGGTTTGATGCCGCCGCCATCGTCGCCCGGGTGCAAAACAGGGGCTGATGGTCTGAACGCCCGTCGCGTGAAGCGCGGGCGTTTACTGCTGCAATGCGCAAAGCGTGACGACCTGCTCCTCCGACGCTGTCCAGTACAGCGGATAGCGTTGCCCCGCAAACCGAAGCGCTAAGGTGCTTGCCGTTATTTCCACGATCTGGAAATCGGTGAACCCCAGCGCGCGCTGGCCTGCCGTCGGCGTCGCCTTAAACCCACTCTCTTTCGCCGAAAAGGCCAGCGTCAGCGCCAGCGGGAAGGGCAGGCCGCTGTGCAATAGCACCTTTTTTTCCGCCTCGTTGATAATGCTGCTCTCCAGCTCCGCCGCCAGCTGTGGAGTAAACCGGCGCTCGATGTCGACGCCCACCGGCCGGTCAGCGACCACCGCCAGCGCGCGCTGGCCGCAGTGGCTGATACTACCAAACCAGGGTGAGGGCCACAGCGGCTGGCGCCGATCGCCAATCGCGGGAGGCTGTTTTTCTCCCACCTCGCGCAGGGCGTACACCGCGGCGATGCGCCCGGCCAGGTGCTCCGCCTGCCGCTTGCGGCTCCAGCCGCTCAGGCTGGCGTGATA
>JAJUHI010000058.1 GCA_029267955.1 Sporobacter termitidis
CGTCACGCTGGGGCTGTTCGACTACCTGGCGGATCTGTTTGGCTTTGACGACAGCGCGCTGGGGCGCTTTAAAACTGCGCTGCTGACCTTTATTCCGCCGATGATTGGCGGGTTGGTGAAACCCGATGGCTTCCTCTACGCCATCGGCTATGCCGGCCTGGCGGCGACGATCTGGGCGGCGATTGTACCGGCGCTGCTGGCTCGCGCCTCGCGTAAACGCTTCGGCAGCCCACAGTTCCGCGTGTGGGGCGGAACACCGATGATTGTGCTGATCCTGCTGTTTGGCCTGGGCAATGCGGTCGTGCACATTCTGTCGAGCGTTAATCTGCTGCCGGTTTACCAGTAATTTTAATTTACCTGAGCCAGAATTACCGATCTGGCTCAATATATATATTCCAGCATTCTCTTATTATCATGAAAGGTCATTTTAAATAAGGGAATGTTTATATGCCTGAGCAAGACATCACTTTGCGCAAACTGGAAATTTTCCTTGGATATATGGAAACTATGAATATTTCTAAGGCAGCAGAGAATATGAAAATATCTCCGGTCAGTGTACACCGCGCTATTCATTCTCTGGAAGATAATCTACGCTGTGCTCTTTTTACGCATAATGGCCGAAATTTACAGCCATGTCCCGCTGCCTGGGTGATGCAAAAGCATGCCAAAGAAGTGATGGATGCCATGGAACGCTGTGTTTACCTGACGCGAGAAGCTTCAGGATATCACTCTCCGGCATTACGCTTAGGTCTGCTCTATTCATTGGTGCTGAAAACGGCGCCGCAGATTGTTCAGGGGCTGAAAAATCGTCGCCCGGAACTTTCTATAGAATTTATTATGAACTCTAATAAAGTTTTATTAGAAGCTTTAAATGCAGGAAGTATTGATGCGGCATTAATTTCAACACCCGATGAGTATAATTATCATTTATTTGAAACCTGGACGATATTTTCCGATTCGATTTATTTAGCTGTTCCTGTACAGGATGCGGATACTCTATCAGTACCCGTTGACCTTTCCCTACTGCAGAGTAAAAAGTTTATCGCCCTGAGTGAGGGGTTCGCCACCTGGAGAGGTTTCCAGCAGGCGTTTCGTATCGCTGGATTTGAACCTGACATTGCGCTGCGGGTGCATGATATTTTTTCGTTGATGAGCATGGTGAATGCCGGAGTGGGTTACACGCTTATTCCCGGGCGCATGCGCGGGCTTTTTCGTAGCGGCATACGCCTGCTGCCTTTGCAGGAGGCCTACCGTATGGAGCAGGAGATATCGCTTGTTTTTCCCCGTAGTCAGGAAAATCATCCTGGACTGCTATCTCTTCTCGCTGAATGCCGTATGTATGCCAGGCAACTTATGCTGGAGAATAACGATGTAGACAAAGCCCCATGATTTCCTGGGTCATTCGCTGATAAACCTGGGCTTCGCCGTACATAGCGACGGCGAGCCACCGGGTGGTGCTGACTAAGGCGACTTTCATGCGGATATGATCATCGCAGATGGTATTCGTTAACGCTTGGGTCAGCGCCTGGCGGCTGAGTGAGCATAAGGTGAAAATGGCCGGCTCCTGCCTGGTGATGATTTGATTCTTCAACGCACAGCCGATGACGCAGCGCTGCAGTTTGTTTCGCAGTTCGTCGGAGGTGCCGCTGATAAACGCAAAGCCGATTCGGTGTTCGGGTTTATCGGCCAGTAGCTTTTGCCGAAAAATCTCCTCTTCCTCCTGCGTGCACAGTGAGGCCTGCATCGCAATTTGCCCGGGCTTCATACGTTGAAATGAATACATAAGTCTCCCTGGCACCTGTTGCATAAAACAACAGGCGCATGCGGTTAAAAGAACGGGGATAAAGAGAGATAGAGCGCAGAGGGTGCCAGCAGACAGCCCAGGCCGGTATAGAAGGTGGCTGTCATTGCGCCATAAGGTACAAGTTTCGGATCAGTCGCCGCCAGCCCTGCCGCCACGCCGCTGGTGGAACCCATCAGCCCGCCGTAGACAATGGCTGCAGCGGGAGAGTTCAGTCCGGCGGGTTTAGCCACCAGCGGCGTGACAATCATGATGGCGATAGATTTAATCACCCCGGCAGCGATGCTGAGCGCGATAACATCCGAGCTTGCGCCAAGCGCCGCACCGGTAACCGGGCCGACAATAAAGGTCACCGCGCCGCCGCCGATAGTCGCCATGCTGACCGCATCGGTATAGCCGAAGGCCCAGGCAACCATCGCTCCCAGGTAGAAGGAGAGTACGGTAGAGACGACCAGCGCCAGCGCGCCCGCGAGGCCCGCTTTTTTCAGCTCGTCAAGCTTCACGCCAAAGGCGGTGGCGATAATGGCAAAATCACGGAACATGCCGCCGCCCATCAGCGCAATACCGCTAAAAAGCGTGATGTCGGAAAGCCCTTTTTTGCCGCCGGTGAGTTCGCCGCCGAGCCAGGCCAGCAGCAGGCCCGCGGCAATGGCGATCGCCGAGCTGTGAATTTTACCGCGAAAGACGTGGGTCGAGAGCCAGGCCGCGACCCAGCATACAATGCCAACCACCACAAAAGCGGTGATCAGGGCATTGCTGGTGAAGTTACTGGTAAGAATCTTTGTAAATTGTTCCATTCTTTATGCTCTCCACCGGTTAGTCTGCTGAACGTGCCATCGTGCTTTTGCTGCCGATTTTGCTCAGTGGTTTAATCAGCAGAAAACCAATCACGACAGCGCCTAGGCCAGCAATAAGCGCCGCCGGGCCCCCTTTGAGCGCGGCCACAACGTTCTGGTTCGCGGACATGGCGACAACAATAGGGATATACATCGCGTTCCAGAATCCCACTCCCTGTTCGGCAGGTTTAGACAACAGTCCCTTATCCGTCAGCTTCTGGGAAATAACGACTAAAAACAGCATGGCAAAGCCGACGCCGCCGATATTGGCGGAAATTCCAAGCAGCAAGCCCAAAAGATCGCCGACAATTAACCCGGCGAACATGCATAATCCCATTAACATCAATCCGTAAATAATCATGATGTCTCTCTTTCTATAACCATACTAAAAGCATAAGAGGCTACCCGAACCGGGAAATGACAATAAAATAAGACAAGGGCTTTTAGCACAGTATGTTTTTATGATGCGGGCAGTCAACAGTAAATTTATACGTACAGACCTTGCCTGTCATATCAGCGAAATATTTATCGCTGATATGATTCAGGCATAGGGTTATATCACAAAGGAATGCCGCACTATTTATTTAGTATTAAGAATGTGACGATTTACTCAACGGTAATTTCGAATAAGACCTTGCCCGGGTTTACGCGATCGCCTGCGTTCACCGTCAGTGACTTTAATACGCCAGCCTCCGGCGAGGCGACAGGCATTTTCATTTTCATGGCTTCAAGAATAACAACCGGCTGGCCTTTTTCAATTTTATCGCCCACTGCAGCTTTAACTTCATCGACAACACCCGGTACTTTTGATTTGACTTCAGACATATTAATTTCCTTTAATATATTTCATTGAAAGATGTTTTATTAAACCGGCGACATCATGTCGCGTCATTAATCCGACATCGGTCTCGCCTTTAGCCAGCAGGGTCAGACTCCCGCTAAACCACTCTTGGATATTGATAGAAAAACCGTTGGGTAAATTAATTTCCCCATCAATACGCACTGAATATTGCTGAGCAATATCAGTCAGAAAAGAGTAACAATCGCTTAACGCCATTTCGTGCCAGGGCGTAATGCGGATATCTAAATCGGAGCGACTGTCCGTCCATAGCCAGGGCGTCGCCATCTCCAGCGCCACCGACCCCCACACGCCGAGCCCGGTTTCCGGCCCGCGCCAAGCCTGACGCAGGGCGCTAAAGGCACGTATCGCGCTGGTACGGCTGACGGCAGGCAGGGTGGCCGTTTGCTCCGGCGTTGACACGCGCGTGACGGCCTGTAATGAAGCCACCGTCGCCAGCCGTAAACGCTGCCCTTGCCAGCGCTGCGGAAAGCAAAATCCCAGGGAAATATTCACTTCATCATGGATGCCTCTGCGCACAATGCCGGGGAGATATCCGGAGAGCAGATAGTCACGCGCCTCTTCCCGCAATGAGGCGGGGAGGGTGCTAAACGCGCCGTTCAACTGCCTCGCAATCAGCCGCAGCTCAGCGCTGTCCAGCCAGCACAGAGTATGGCGTTGCAGGGCGCTCATCGCTGCTTGCTCCATGCCGGATCGTTTTTCGCCTGTTGCTGTAAATCCCGCTGCGCCGCAAGTAGGGCGTCAAACTGCGCGGTGGCCTGCGGACCGATAATATCGACCGGCGCGGTTTTTGCCGCTTCCTCCCCTGGGACCGTAACGGGGTAGAGGCGGATATGGGTGGCGCTGGCCTGGGTTTGTAGCTGCGCGATGACCCGGCAAACACGCCCCTTGATACGTAAAATCGTCCGTGCCGTCCGCTCCACAATTTCCCGGTGATGGGCGGTAGTCGCCATCACCACCATGTCATATTCCGGCGTGGTGCGCTGACGCTTCCAGGTCTGGATTTTGCCCTGCGGATTACACAGATGGCCGTTGGTCGCAACGGGAAAGCTATCGCCGGTCGGCAGGCCGCCGACGATAACTTCTCGCCAGTCACCGCCCTGCGGCGCGGCGACCAGCGAGATATCTTCGCGCAGCGGAAGGCCGTCCAGGATCAGCCAGCCGAACTCCTGGCAACCGTAGACATCATGCAGTCCATAACCCAGCGAAGCGCACAGTGGAACCAGCGCTTCATCAAGGGGCGTGCCTGCGGTAATCAGCGTCAGCGTTTTGGGTAAATACGCCTGCAGGTTCATCTTTAGCGCCTGTTCGAGCGTGGCGCGTAAAAATGAGGACTCTCCCAACACCACATCCGGCTGCTGGCGACAAAGGGCAATCAGCAGCGCGTCCCGGCAGGAGCGGGATAAAAAAGACCAGTGTAGACCGCTCTCGTCCAGCGCCTGACGCGTGAATACATTCACCAGCGGCGCGTAGGTCACCACCATATGCTGCCCGGCGGTTACGCCGCATTCCGCCAGCACACGCTTACCCGCCGCGCTACGCAACGGCAGTTCATTCCGCGTTACGCCGACGATGTTTTGAAATGCGCTGCTGCCGGTGGTAAAGGTAACCAGCGCCAGGTTCAACGGCGTGTGGATCTCCTCGAGAACGTGAGCCGCCGTGGGGCCAGCGATGCCTTTATCGTTCAGCGTGCGACGCGGCATCTCCGTTAACGTGGGGATACCCTGCTGGGCGTCAACCAGCCATTCGAGTGTGGCGATGGGATCGTTCATAGCGCGTACTCCAGAATCAGGCCGGTTGATACCGCGCCGCGACCGCCCGATACTCCTCGCGCATCTGCGCCAGAATCACGTTGCGCATTTTTCTGCCGCCGCGCTCTTCGCCTGCCATCCCACGCCCCTGCGGGCCTGTCGCCGTCACGCCAGCCGCCAGTTTCTGCTGGCGCACTTCTGCGATATGGAGAACGATCGCCGCTTTCATCTCCGGGATCGCCTTGATCAGCGCTTCCACCCCGCCCAACTGCCAGAAGAACTCCGGCCCGGCCGCGAAGACCGGATTGGTTCGGGAAAGCTCGCTCAGACGCTCCACGTCCTGGCGGGTAATACGCGCGATACTGCTCAGCGGCATTACATGGATCATGGTGCCAAATTCCGATGTCAGGCTCAGGATATGGTCGGCCTGTAAACCGTGGCAGAGAAACGCGCCGCTAATGGCGCGACCGATGACCATCGCGATAATCGGGTGTCCGACATGGCGCGCCTCAGCCAGCGCCAGCTGATAGGCGCCGGTGGCTTTATTCATACCGATGATCTCTTCCAGCTTGCCCGGCCCGTTGCCGGGAGTGTCGACGATCAGCACCAGCGGACGTTTCTCGCCGACGGGCTTATCTTTATCCATCGCCAGCGTGCGATAGACCGCCAGCGCCATTTTGTAACCCTCTTCCAGCCCGATAACCCCGGCGTACACCACCGGAAAGCGCGGGTTAAAGGTCATGGCGTCGTTAGCAATAACGGTGCAGACTTCACCGCTAATGCGGGCGCTGCCGATGACGGCGCCGGGACCGTAATCCTCATAAGGCAGCTTGAGATCCGCCAGCGCGTTCTCTTCGAAGCTGTTTTCGTCAACAATCAGATCGATAGCGGCGCGGCCCTGGCCGAGTAAATTTTCCATTATGCTTCCTCCACCGGCAGGCGTTTAACGTTGCTCAGGAACGTCTCCAGATCCATATCCACCAGCGACTGGGGCGCGGTATTGCCCGCCATCGCCCAAACATCCCGCGCGTCTGACGGCGCTGACTCGCTGATTTTTTGCGTGAGCGCCATCTGGGCGCGTACTTTCGCTTCGCTGCCGATGCGGCGCATGGCTTCAATCTGCGGCCAGTCCAGGTCGGCAATCAGCGCGGCCTGCTGGTGGAAGGCTTCGAGCGAGTCGGCAATCAGGTAGTTACAGTCCCCGACGATGTACTTATGCTTACCGCCGGTGGTGCGGAACACCAGCGCGCGGTCCGAGGCGTCAAACTCGCTGCGGCCCATCTCCTGTTCGATGACCTCAGGCCCGGTCAGCCCCAGGCGGCCCGATTCGCTCATCACGATGACGTCGGTGGCGGCGGCGACAAAACCCATCCCGCCAAAGCAGCCGATCTTGCTGCCGATCATCGCCACGACCGGGACGCGACCGCGCAGGGTTTGCAGCATGTCCATACACTCGGCGTGGGCCAGCAGTCCGGCGTTAGCCTCATGCAGACGCACGCCGCCGGTTTCAAAAGCGATGAGGACGATCGGGCGGCGGGCCGGGTCGGTGGTCTGCGCCGCCAGTTCGTCCGCCAGCATCAGCGCACCGACCATTTTTGCGCCGCCCACCTCGCCAACCGCACCGCCGATAAAACGCCCCTCCTGTGAGATGACAATGGCCGGGTGCTGGCCCAGCAGGCCGATGCCGGTAACGATGCCGTCATCAAACTCCACGGCTTCATTGAGCACGGGCAGGTGAGGGCTGGTTCGCTTGTCCGCCGGGCCGATCAGTTCAGTAAATGTACCTTTATCCACCAGCGAGCTGGCGCGAACGCGGGCGCTGGCTTCCAGAAAACGCAGATCATTCATGATGGGTTTCTCCCGGCATAGCCTGCTGTAACGCTTGCTGAATTCGTAACGCGACGACCGCAGGCGTGGCGTTGTTGTCATTGATGCTGACCTGCATGTTGCCCAGCGGTCCGTTTTCCAGAAACCGTTTCAGCACGATTTCCCAGATATGATCGAAACCGGTCACCGGCGTGCAGATGCTGACTTCAATACCGCCCGCCAGCGCTTTCGGCTCCAGCAGGACCTCCAGATCGCCGGAGCCAACAACGCCGCAGTGCACAGTTTGCGGCAGAGATGCTCTTTCGCGGGTGCCGCTGAAATGATGTGATATTTGATGTAGAGCCATGTCCTTTTCCCCTACCAGTTACGGAATCGAGCGGGCGGGTTATAGAGTCCGCCAGACCAGTCAACGAGATCGCGAATGCTTTTCGCCGCCAGCATCTGACGGTTGGCGCGGCGGCGGTCAATGCCTAAATCTTCCGGAGTTTTGACAATGCCTTCCTCACGCAGCTGTGCGGTCTGCGCCGAATCGGCGGCAAGGCCAATTCCGGTGTAGCCTGCCACGGCGCGAATGGCCGCCATGCGCTGTTCCAGCCCTTCGCAGCGGTGCAGATAGGCGATGCCCTCTTCGGTCAGTACGTGGGTGACGTCATCGGCGTACACCATGACCGGCGGCAGGGCGAGATTGGCTTTTTCCGCCAGTTCCCAGGCGTCCAGCTTGTCGACGAAAGCGGGCTGTCGCTTCTCGCGGAAGGTTTCCTGCATCTGTACCACCAGACGTTTGCCGCGTGGCATATCGCCAATCAGCTGCTGCTGGGTGGCGTTGAACTCTTCGCCGCATTTCAGCCAGGATTGCGTTGCATGACGGCGGCCTTTGGCGTCGCAGCCCATATTCGGCGCGCCGCCAAAGCCCGAAACGCGGCTGGCGGTGGCGGTGCTGCTGTTTCCGTACTTATCGATCTGCAGCGTGCCGCCGATAAACATATCCAGCGCGTAGTGACCTGCAGCCTGGGCGAAGGCGCGGTTGGAGCGTAGCGTGCCGTCCTGGCCGATATAAAAGACGTCCGGGCGTTCGGCGACATATTTCTCCATGCCCAGTTCGCCGCCGAAGCAGTGCACCGACTGGATCCAGCCGCTTTCGATCGCTGGGATTAGCGTCGGATGCGGGTTGAGTACCATATGGGTACAGACTTTGCCTTTCAGCCCCAGTTCCTCGCCGTAGGTGGGCAGCAGCAGCTCAATGGCGGCGGTGAAGAAGCCAATACCGTGGTTAATGCGCTCAACGCCGTATTCGGCATAGATACCTTTCAGCGCCATCATTGCCATCAGCACATGGGTGTCGGTAATAAGTCCCGGATCGCGGGTAAACAGCGGCTCGACGTAGAACGGGCGCGGCGCTTCAATCACCGCATTTACCCAGTCGCCGGGGATATCAACGCGCGGCACTTTATCGACAATCTTGTTGACCTGCGCGATCACAATTCCCTGGCGGAAGTGGGTGGCTTCGGTAATAACAGGCGTATCTTCGGTGTTAAAGCCGGTGTAGAGATTACCGTCTTTATCCGCTTCAAAGGCGGTGATTAGCGACACGCGCGGCGTGAGGTCGACAAAGTAGCGGCTGAACAGCTCCAGATAGGTGTGGATGGCCCCGAGCTTGATCTTACCGTCCTGGATCAGCTTCGCCAGGCGGCCATCCTGCGGCCCGGCATAGGCGAAATCGAGCTTTTCAGCGATGCCCTTTTCAAACAAATCCAGATGGCTGGACAACGGTACGGAAGACTGCACCATATGCAGGCCGTAGATTTTTTGCGGATCAAGCTGGCACAGGCATTCGGAGAGAAAATCCGCCTGTTTCTGGTTATTGCCCTCGATATTGACGCGATCGAAGCTTCGAATAACGGCTTCCAGCACGGCGACAGTATCTTTAGCGTCGATAATTTTGCCGTCACGGAAATACGGCGCCAGCTGATTCAGGCGCTGTGCTGTATCGTCCTTAAGTTGATGCCAGTTGTGCTCTTTTAGCATGGGTTGACTCCATTAATTCAGCAGGAATAGCGTGGAGATAAAGATCCCGGTGGCGATAGCCGAGACGATCAGACCGCTCACACCCGCACCCATTGCCAGCGGCAGGATGATGGCGTAGGGGTTCTCATTGTTAACCTCTTTCTGCGCGATTTTTGCCGTCGTCGGCAGGCAAGAGACGCCCGCGATACCGATAGCCGGGTTATAACGCCCCTTCGAGATAAACCAGATAAACCAGCCGCCCAGTAGAGCGCCGACGGCGGAAATGGCCAGCGCGCCGATACCCAGGATCAGGATGATGGCAACTTTCGGGTCGAGAATAGTTTGCGCTTCGCACAGCGTGCCCAGCAGCAGACCGAGAAACAGCGTTGCGGTATAGGTCAGCGTGGATTCCAGTAATTTCTGGAACGGTTCGATCTCCGCCTCTTCAATAGCGATCCCGAGGAAGAACGAGAGGATCAGCGGCGCGGCGACCGGCAGCAGCAGGCACAACAGCAGGCAGGCGCAGACGGTAAAGATGAATTTCGCTTTCTTCGATACGGTGGGGTATTCAATTTCAACTTCCATGCCACGGTATTTTTTCGGTACCAGCAGACGCACCAGGTACGGATAACCGGCATAGGTCAGGCTCAGGTAGAGATAAGCGATAATGGCGATGGGGACGAACAGGTTCGGTGCCAGGATAAGGGAGGCAAAGAGCACCATCGGCCCATCTGCGCCGCCGATAGTGGCAATCGACGCGGCTTCGTTGGCGGGCAAGCCGAATACTTCAATACCCAGCAACAGCGCGGCGAAGGTTCCCGCCTCGGCGAACAGAGCGACAACAATGCTGGCCCAGGGGCGGAGCAGAATGAAGCTGATGTCGCTCATTGCGCCAATGCCGAAGAAAACGATACAGGCGATGAGGCCATTGCTAAAGGTGAAGTTATAGACCGGCTGCAGGAAGTTTACCTGCATCAGGTTTACCAGCTCGTTAGGCTCGCTGACCATCGGGTCGAGAATTAAGGTCCCGGTTTGTCCCCCCGCCAGAAACAGTACCCCGGCGTTAACCGCGATCATACCGAGGCCCATCGGCACCATAATTAACGGTTCAAGCTTACGGCGGAATCCCATCCAGGCTAATATAAAGCCAAGAACAATTAGCAGAAAACGTGCAATGGCTATTTTCGGATCTTCAATAAAAAAAGTGCCAATGCCCGAAAAGAGCTTAACAAAGATATCCATAACTATATTCCTGATGGCTAAGGTAAAATTCGAAAATTAATCGTCGGTGATATTTAATTTATTCATCATCTTGTTGACGCCAACAATGATGCCGACAACCGCAAATGAAATTACAATCGTTAAGCCATACGTTAATAAAGTATAAAAATAGATGTTCATAATCTTCCTTATGTCATATCTCCTTGCGGCTGGCAGCAAAGAAAATACATCGCCAGACACAGCGCTAATAAATCGGCCGAACCGCCAGGGCTGACCCACTTATCCAGGCACCATGAATTAAAATCAGCCAGCGCCTGCTCGATCGCAGGGTTAAACATTCCGCCCTGCGTCACCAGACGCCGAGCATATTGCTTCATTTCCGCCAGCGCCTGCTGGCCGCCACGAAACAGCACGGTAGTGTCATCGCAATGGGCCATTAAGGTGAGCAGCGTATGAATAAGCGCTTCCCGCCAGGCCAGCCCGTTGTCTAACGCCTGATGCAGCGCGGGTAAGCCAATCTGGCAAACCAGTGGGAAGCCTTGCTCTGCCTCGCCGCGCACGCCGGTAATTCCGAATCCGACATACAGTTTCTCACCGTGGGTTTGCGCCGGGCGTTCGGCCAGGGCGGCGAAATCCCGACGGCAAAGATCGCGGCAGAGTTCAGCGACGCACTGGCTTAAGGCGTGATAAGAGAGGGTTTCCCCGCGCCCGGAAAGCCATCCTGCCGCTGTCGCCAGAACCGCGCCGGAAAACAGAATGCCGCGCTGAGTATTAACCTGCTGTGTTGCCCGCAGCAGCGTATTTTCATAATGAATGCCAATGGCACGTATTCTTGTAAAGAGTTCCCCTGGCGAACCCTTATGATTTTCCCCGGCATAGGCGCAGGCGCTAAAACAGGGGGCAATAGCCGATGAGCTGGTAATAAATAACCAGATATCCATATCTTTATGCGCCCCTTGTGAATGAGGTGTAACAAGGCCGGGTTTAGGCCAGGCGGAGACCTCCATTAACAGTGCTTTTAATAAGCACTCGCCGATCCACATAGCACGGGCAGTTGGTTGGCTCATGGGTATTCTCTTTTACCAGGTTCAGGTTTGAATAATAAAACAGAGGAAAGCTAACACCGTTGTATGAGGGTGACAATTACTCCAGAGGTAATGTAATTACGCTCAACGTAATAAGGCGGGGGTTATGCGAAAATATGAATGAAGGCGATCACAAAATGGTTTAGCGAGAGAAAAGAAATGCGGCAAAAATGCCGCATAGCTCACTAACCCAACAATTCCTCTTTCACCTGCATCGCTAAATCGAAAGAATGCAGGCGCGCCTGGTGGTCGAAGATTTGGCCATTGACCATGATTTCGTCCGCCTCGGTTTCCCGCAAAATCGACTCCAGGCCGTGGCGGACTTTGGTTTTATCACCCACCAGCGACATGCGCAGCGCCTGCTGCACGCCATACTGCTCGGACGCTGACCACAGCTGA
>JAJUHI010000059.1 GCA_029267955.1 Sporobacter termitidis
CCTGGGGTGGTTGGCGATGATCAGATCGTACAGGATTTTCCGGGCCTTGCGGACCTTTTCGGAGTTGGTGTGCACCACCATGCCGTCCTGCGCCTTGACGATGCAGGAGGCCAGCAGCGTCCGGGCCCCTTCCACCTCCACGACGCAGATGCGGCAGGAGCCGTTGGTGTGGATGCCCGGCAGGTTGCACAGCGTCGGCACCTTGATGCCGGCCAGCTTGGCGCACTGGAGAATGGTGGCGCCTTCAGGGGCAGATACTTTTTTACCGTTAATCGTCAGCTCCATCATCTGTCTGCCCTCCCTCAGCAGTTGACGGCGTCAAATTTGCAGGTGTCCTTGCAGACGCCGCATTTGATGCATTTTTCGGTGTCGATGACGTGGGGCTTTTTCACTTCGCCCGTTATCGCGCCCACGGGACATTTTCTGGCGCAGGCCGTGCAGCCGGTGCACCTGCCGGGGTCGATGGCGTAAACCGCCAGGGCCCGGCAGATGCGGGCCGGGCATTTTTTGTCCACCACGTGGGATAAATACTCGTCTTTAAAGTACCGCAGCGTCGTCAAAACCGGGTTCGGCGCCGTCTGGCCCAGCTGGCACATGGCGGTCTGGTTGACGACGGCGGCCAGCTCCGACAGCTCGTCGATATCCTCGAGGGCGCCCCGGCCGGACGTGATTTTCAGGAGCAGCTCCAGCATGCGCTTGGTGCCGTTGCGGCACGGCACGCAGTGGCCGCAGCTCTCGTCCTGCACGAACTCCATAAAGTAGCGGGCCGTATCCACAAGGCAGGTGTCCTCGTCCATGGCGATCAGGCCGCCGGAGCCCATGATGGCGCCCATGGCGGCCAGGCTTTCGTAATCCACGGAGACATCCAGATGATCCGCCGTCAGACAGCCGCCGGAGGGGCCGCCGGACTGGATGGCCTTGAAGGCCTTGCCGTCCTTCATGCCCCCGCCCATGGTGAAGACGATGTTCCGGAGCGTCATGCCCATGGGTATTTCGATGATGCCGGTGTTGATAATGTCGCCCGCCAGGGCGAACACCTTGGTGCCCCGGCTCTTGCCGACGCCGTAGGAGGCAAACCATTCGGCGCCCTTATTGATGATGGCCGGCACGTTGGCCAGTGTTTCCACGTTGTTGATGATTGACGGCGCGCCCCACAGGCCCACCTGGAAGGGGAAGGGGGGTTTCTGGCGCGGCTCGCCGCGCTTGCCCTCCACGGAGTTCATCAGGGCCGTCTCCTCGCCGCAGACGAAGGCCCCCGCGCCGATGCGGATCTCAATATCAAAGGAAAAATCAGCGCCCAGAATGTTCTCGCCCAACAGGCCCCGCTGCCGGGCCTGCTCCAGGGCGGCGGTAAGCCTGTCGACGGCCAGGGGGTATTCCGCCCGGACGTAGACAAAGCCGCGGTTGGCGCCGATGACATAGCCGCCGATGCAGAGGGCTTCAATGACGCTGTGGGGGTCGCCCTCCAGGACGCTGCGGTCCATGAAGGCGCCGGGGTCGCCCTCGTCGGCGTTGCAGATGATGTACTTTTGACTGCCGGGAGCGTTCATGCCGGACTGCCACTTGACGCCGGTGGGGAAGCCCGCGCCGCCGCGGCCCCGGAGCCCGGAGTCAATGAGTTCCTGCACCGTCTTCTCGCGGCCCATGTCAAAGAGGACCTTGCCCAGGGCGGCATACCCGTCATTGGCGATGTAGTCCTCGATATCGGCAAAATCAATCCGGCCGCAGTTGCGCAGGGCGATCTTCACCTGCTGGGAGAAAAAGCCGATGTCCTTTGTATACGGCAGCCGTCTGCCCGTATCGGGGTCCTGATAGCACAGCTCTTCGGCAATTTTCCCGCCCTTCAGGTGCGTCTCGGCGATGACGGCCACCTTCTCGGGCGTTAAAAAGCCGTAAAACACATCCCCCTTATCCCCGGCTTCTCTGCTGCCGACGATCATACAGGGGCCCTGGGCGCACAGGCCGATGCAGCCTGTGACCACTATCCGCACGTCGCGGTCAAGTCCGCCGTCTTCCACGGCCTTTGTGAGTGCTTTGACAATCTCGTCGCAGCGGGAGGAGACACAGCCCGCCCCGCCGCAGACATACGCGGTGTATTTGTATGTAGAACGCCGGCTTTTAACGGAATCCCGCAGCGCCGTCAAATCGTCCCTGCTTTTTATGGCGGGGCTGCGCGTATCAACCATACTGCTCATAACCGCTCGCACCTTTCTTAAATCAGTTGCCGTACCACGGCTCCAGGATCTCCGGCAGGTCCGCCGCCTTCACTTCCGGATAGACGGTATCGTCGATGGTCATTGCCGGCGCCAGCCCGCACGACCCGATGCACCGCGCAATTTCAAAGGTGAAAACGCCGTCCTCGGTGGTGCCGCCCGCCTGGATGCCCAGCTGCTTTTCCAGCGCCTCCACGATGCTGACGCCGCCGCGGACATAACAGGCCGTCCCCATGCAGACGCGGATGGTGTGCCGCCCCCGGGGCTTCGTGGCGAAGAATGAGTAAAAGCTGACGACGCCGGAAACGGTGGACAGCGGGAGCTCCAGCTCCTCGGCGACAATCTGCTGGATATGGAGCGGCAGATAGCCGTATACGCTCTGAACCATATGCAGCACCTGAATCAGGCTGCCTTCCTTGCCCTTGTAGCTAGCCGCCAGCTGCCGGACGCGCTTTTCAAGCTCTTCTTCCGTGCCGGTGCAGTGAACGGCGCCGCCGGCTTCATGCTGTTGCGTTGTGCTCATGGCCCATCTCCTTTATACGTTTTATACACCGGCAGAAACGATAGCCCCATGCCGGCTGACGTTATCCCGAGGGATGACATCCCTTGGGATGAGACATCCCAAGTACTAATAGTAACGCCTGGCTGCCGAAAAAGCAATAGTAAAGCGTTAAAAATTTAACCAACTTAATAAGGAACGCTAACAAAATAGATAAATTGACAAAGCACAATTTGTTGCAAATTCATATTATCTTATCGTGAAGTTCATTATTATCGTCGAAAGAATGCGAAATCCCGCTGGAAGTTGCAAAAGGCCAAGACACAGAAAGGGAGGGCGGATGTAAAAGGGCTTCCGAAGCCGAATGACGGCCGCGGAAGCCCTGTGCTGTCTATTAAGCGCGTCACGGCGCTTCTGCTTACTTAATACTTATAAAACCCTCTCTAAACCCATCGACGCGCAGAGGGCTTCCGCGGCGCGGATGCCGTCCACGGCGGCAGAGGTGATGCCGCCGGCGTAACCGGCGCCCTCCCCGCAGGGGAAAAGGCCCTCATGGCCAACGGCCTGGAACTTCTCGCGGTCGATCCGGATGGGGGAGGAGCTGCGGGTTTCCACCGCCGTTAAAACGGCGTCGGGCGCGTCAAAGCCCCGGACGCGCCGGCCCATCTCTGGCAGGGCCTCAGACAGCGCCTGGCAGACAAACGCCGGCAGGACCTCCCAGAGGTTTGTCCACGTGACGCCCGGCTTGTAGCTTGGCCGGACGCTGCCGCCCTTTGTCGACGGGCGTTTGGCCAGAAAGTCGCCCACCGTCTGCGCGGGGGCATAGTAATTGCCGCCGCCGTGCTCGAAGGCCGCTTTTTCAAGAGCCCGCTGGAAGGCGACGCCCGCCGTGGGGGAGCCGGGGTAATCGGCCGGGGTGACCGACACCAGCAGGCCGCCGTTGCAGTTTTCGCCGTCCCGGGCGTAGGCGCTCATGCCATTGGTGACCGCGTGCCCCGCCTCGCTGGCGGCGGCGATTACGCTGCCGCCGGGGCAGACGCAGAAGGTGTACACCGAGCGCCCGCCCGCCAGATGGACGGCCAGCTTGTAGTCCGAGGCCGGCAGCGTGCCCAGCGTGGCGGCCCGGCCGTATTGGACAAGGTCGATATCCCGCTGCCGGTGCTCGATGCGCACGCCCACAGAAAAGGGCTTTGCCGAGAGGTGGACGCCGGCTTTGGACAGCATCTCAAAGGTGTCCCGGGCGCTGTTGCCGGGGGCGAGAATCATATGGGAAACTTCAAGCTCGTAACCGCCGCCGGCGGCATCGACTGCTGCCCGAATGAGCCGGCTGTTTTCAAAATGCAGGCCATTAAGCCGGCTTTCAAAGCGGATATCGCAGCCCAGACGCAACAGCTCCCGCCGCATGTTTGCCACCACGCCGCGCAGGCGGTCGGTGCCCATGTGGGGCTTGTGCAGATATAAAATATCCTCCGGCGCGCCGAAGTCCACAAGGGTTTTAAAGACAAAGCCGATGCGCTCGTCATGGATGCCCGTTGTCAGCTTGCCGTCCGAGAACGTCCCCGCGCCCCCTTCGCCGAACTGCACGTTGGAGCGCTCGTCCAATAAGCCCGACTGCCAGAACCGGTCCACGTCCCGGACGCGCTCTTCAACGGGCCTGCCGCGCTCCAATAGGATCGGGCGCAGGCCGGCCCGGGCAAGGCACAGCGCGGCAAACAGGCCCGCCGGCCCCATTCCGACGACAACGGGCGCTCTCGCCGGCCCGCCGGGGCCTAACCTGTAAGGAAAGACGTAGGGCGCCGGCGGGGCGTACCGCTCCAGGGTGAAGCCGGCCGCGCCGGGGGAGGTCTGCTTGCCCGTCCGGACCTTGAGCAGCTCTTCCTCGCCGTCGATCTCGGCGGCCAGGGTATAGACGAAGCAGACGTCGTTTTTGCGCCGGGCGTCCACGGAGCGCCGGAGGATGGACACCCGGCGGACGGCGGACGGGGGTATCTCAAGCAGCCCGGAAAGATAGGCCATTAAGTCCCTTTCAGACGACGGGGGGCCGGCTTTCCGGGCCGTTACGGGGATTCTCAGGTTGGACAGCTTGATCACGGGCATCGTCCTTTCTGCTGTGGCTCGATCACGTCTGGCATGGTATCACGCGGGGCGGCGGCTGGCAAGTAAAAAAAGAGAAAAAAGTAAAAATATTTATAGATAATATACAAGAATATATTGACTAAAACCTGATTTTGTGGTACATTGTAGACAGAAAGGGTGATTCCAATGTGGACGTTAAAGGAGCCCCGGGAAGGGGCTTGACCCATCAGAAGGATCTCTTTCAGGAAACCTCACCGGATGGCCGTCGGGAGCGCGATGTACGGTCCAAAGCAGGCGGGATTTTTATCCACAGGCGCAGCCGCGGAATACAGTCCGCCGGCATCCCTTTCGGGAGCAGGAGTGCGCGTGCGCTGCATCAAAAGTGACGTTATCGGTTCCGGAGGCCGTCGGCGCCGTGCAGGCCGCGGCGCAGCGTTGTGCCGCATCGCGCGGGCATGACGCCGGGGAAGAGAAAGGTGGTAACAACTCGTTTGACGGTTGAACAGGAGGGGTAGCCCCGCATCCGCGCTGGACGGATGCGGGGTTGTGCTTTTAATTCTTTATGTACAAAACGCGGATTCGGGTTTATAATGAGAAAAAGGAAATAAAACCTGCGCAGGATACTGAGGAAAGGGAGTTGTTAGTTTTGGAGATTCGCGAGGGCTTTGAAAACATGGACTTTGACAAAGTCACCCGGATGCTGTCCGCCGCTTACTGGTCCGAAGGCATCGGGAAGGACGAGGTCATGAAGGGCGCTCGAAATTCGGCCCTTGTCATCGGGGCGTTCATCGACGGCGAGCAGATCGGCTACGCCAGAGCGATTTCCGACAAGACACGTTTTGCCTATATCGCGGATGTCTACGTGGACATTCCGTACCGGGGCCGGATGATCGGCCAGAAGCTGGTGGACTATCTGCTCAACCATGAGGAGCTGAAGGATGTTTACCAGTGGATGCTGTCCACACGGGACTCCCACAGCCTGTATGCAAACTGCGGTTTCCGTCAGATTGACAACCCGCAGCGCCTGATGGCGCTCTGGCGCGAAACGCCCAACTCCCGGCGGCCGTTTTAACGGCGCGTTGCGGAAAGCCGCTTCAGAGGATCATTGCTTTGCGGCAGAGCGCGGCGGCCGGCCGCCATTTCAACGCAAGATATGCCTGGACAGTGTTTCAGGCATTTTTTGCGCGCATCGTCAGGATGCCGGGCCCCTGTGCCGGCGCGCTAAAGAAGCGGTGTTTACAATTTTCATGCGGTATGTTATATTCCCAACAGATTCACGCAAATTCATAAACGAAGGACGATTTTATGCTTGATAAGCTGATTGAGATAGAGCGAAAATACGAGGACCTGGAACGGCGCATGCAGGACCCCAACGTCTATTCCGACCCGGCCCTGTACGGGAAGCTGGCCCGCGAGCAGAAGGAGTTGGTCAAGGTTGTCGAGGCGTACAGGCGGTACAAAAAGGCGCAGAAGGACATGGAGGAAGCCTGCTCGCTGATGAGCGACCCGGAAATGAAGGAGATCGCCCAGGAGGAATACGACCGCGCCCGCTGCGAGATGGAGCGCATCCAGGAGGAGATAAAGATCCTGCTGCTGCCCTCCGACCCCAACGATTCCAAGAACGTCATCATCGAGATCCGCGGCGGCGCGGGCGGCGAGGAGGCGGCGCTGTTTGCCCAGAGCCTGTTCCGCATGTACACCATGTATGCCGATTCGAAAAAGTGGAAGACGGAGATTGCCAACTTAAGCGAAACGGAGCTGGGCGGCATCAAGGAAGTCAGCTTTATGATCATCGGCGAGGGCGCGTATTCCCGGCTCAAGTACGAAAGCGGCGTCCACCGTGTCCAGCGGGTGCCGGACACGGAATCCTCCGGGCGCATCCACACCAGCACCGTCACGGTGGCCGTCCTGCCAGAGCTGGAAGAGGTGGACTTTGAAATCAACCCCGCCGACCTGCAGATTGACACCTTCCGCTCGTCGGGCGCCGGCGGCCAGCACGTGAACAAAACCGAGTCGGCCATCCGCATCACCCATCTGCCCACGGGCACCGTGGTGGAATGCCAGGACGAGCGCAGCCAGCATAAAAACCGCGAGCGGGCGATGAAAATCCTCATCTCGCGCCTGTACGAGGAGGAGCAGCGCAAGCAGATTGAGGCCCACGCCGCCGAGCGCCGGAGCCAGGTGGGCACCGGCGACCGGTCCGAGCGCATCCGCACCTACAACTTCCCTCAGGGCCGCCTGACGGACCACCGCATCGGCCTGACGGTCTACAAGCTGGACCAGATCATGAACGGCGACCTGGACGAGGTGATCGACGCGCTCATTTTCGCCGACCAGACCGAAAAGCTTAAAGCCGCCGGCGACGTGTGAATACATTGTCAACAGCAAACCAGAGGCTGTTGCAAAACGATTATTTCGGAACGGTTGTTAATTGTTCGCTACAAAAATTACGTGGTATCGACGAAATCGAAACCACAACATGTAGGGGCGATTATCAATCGCCCGCCGTTTTGCAACAGCCCTTTTTCATGCGCTGACCGGCGCTTTTTCCCGGGCGGAATGAACCCCAGCGGATTGACAGATGCTATAAACCGGCGGCAGTAAGATACGTGCGGCGGGCATTCCCAGTGTTTACTATTAAACGGACCTGTGATAAAATGAGCCAAGATTTCCGCCGACACTGTTTTACTGTGGAGATACCGAGTTGAACACGCTTTTCATCACCGACAACGATATGACGCCAGCCGCCGCGATCATCAAAAGCGGCGGTCTTGTGGCCGTGCCCACGGAGACGGTTTACGGACTGGCGGCCAACGGCCTTGACGAGGCGGCCGTCGAAAAAATCTACCAGGTCAAAAACCGGCCCGAAAAAAAGCCCATCAGCCTTTTGGTGTCCGGGATGGACGACGTCCGGCGCTTCTGCCGGGACATTCCGGAGGATGCGTATATCCTGGCGGAGGCTTTCTGGCCGGGGCCCCTGACGATGGTGCTGTGGAAGGACGATATCGTGCCGGACATTGTGACCGCGGGCGGGGATACCGTCGGCGTCCGCTGCCCGGACCATCCAAAGGCGCTGGCGCTCATCCGCTTGGCCGGCGTGCCGCTGGCGGCGCCCTCGGCCAATATCTCCGGACAGCCCAGCCCGAAAACGGTTTCCGAGGTCATGCGGGTTTTTGACGGCAAAATCGACGCCGTTATTGACGGCGGGCCGTGCGCCGTCGGCGTCGAATCCACGGTTTTGGACCTGACGTCGGCCCCGCTGGTGATACTGCGGCAGGGCGGCCTGCCCAAAGAGGCGATTGAGGGCGCGCTGAAGAAAAAGGTCTGCAACTGACGGGGACGGGAGGCGTTATGAGGATTATCGGCATCACAGGCCCCTCCGGCGGCGGCAAGACGACGGCGCTGCGGGCGCTCCGCGCGCTGGGGGTCCGCATCATCGACTGCGACGCGGTTTATCATGAGCTGTTGCGCACCAGCGACGGGATGCTCCGTGAAATCCAGGACCGCTTTCACGGCGTTGTTACGGACGGGGTGCTGGACAGAAAGGCGCTGGGGAAAATCGTCTTTGCCGACGCGGACGCCCTGAGCGACCTGAATAAAATCACCCACCGTTACGTGGATATCGAGGTCAGCCGTCTCCTGGACGGCTGGCGGCGGGAAGGCGCCGCCGCGGCGGCCATTGACGCCATCGCCCTGGTGGAGAGCGGCCTTTCAAAGCGCTGCGACCTGGTTGTCTGCGTCACAGCGCCGGAGGAGGTCCGCATCCGGCGGATCATGGCGCGCGACCGGGTGTCGGAGGACTACGCGCGCCTGCGCGTCGGCGCCCAGCAGAAGGACAGCTTTTATAAAGCCCACTGCGACCATATCCTCGTCAGCGACTGCGGGACGTCGGAGGAATTTGAAGAAAAATGCCGGGCCTTCTTTGCCCGGATACTTGGAGGTAACAGCATGCTTGAACGAGACGACTTATTTTTTACGAAGAAGAACGCATACGACGGGTTATCCGATGAGGAGAAGGCCGCAATTGAGGAATACTGCGCCGGGTACAAGCAGTTTCTCGACAACGCGAAGACCGAGCGGGAGGCCGTGCGCGAGGCTATCCGGCTGGCCGCGCCCCGCGGCTTTGTGCCCTACGAGCGGGGCATGGCGCTCAAGCCGGGCCTCAAAATCTACAAGAATATCCGGGACAAGGCGCTGATTCTGGCGGTCATCGGCAGACAGCCCCTGTCCAAGGGCGTCACGATTGCCGGCGCCCACACCGACTCGCCCCGCATCGACCTCAAGCAGCTGCCGCTGTATGAGGACAGCGAGCTGGCCTACCTGAAAACCCACTATTACGGCGGGATCAAGAAATACCAGTGGATGACCATCCCCTTAGCGCTGCACGGCGTGGCCGTCAAGAAAGACGGCACCGTGGTGGACGTTGTCATCGGCGAAAATGAAAACGACCCGATTTTCGTCATCACCGACCTTCTGCCCCATCTTGCCAAGGACCAGGAGAAAAAGACGCTGGGCGAAGCCTTTACCGGCGAGAACCTGAACATCCTCATCGGCAGCCGGCCCACCGGCGGGGAGAAGGACGCCGACCGGGTCAAACACGCGGTGCTGCAGCTGCTGTATGAAAAATACGGCATCGTGGAGGAGGATTTCCTCTCGGCCGAGCTGGAGGCCGTGCCGGCCGCCAAAGCCCGGGACGTGGGCTTTGACCGCTCCCTCATCGGCGCTTACGGACAGGACGACCGCTCCTGCGTCTACGCGGAGCTGAAGGCGATTTTGGATATCGACACGCCGGAAAAGACGGCCGTCTGCATCCTCACCGACAAGGAGGAGATCGGCTCCTACGGCGTCTCCGGCAGCCAGTCCACGGTGTTTGAGACGTTTATGGAGGACTTGTGCGACAGCCAGGGCGTCAAGCTCCGCCACTGCTTTGAAAACTCCTTCTGCCTGTCCGCCGACGTCTGCAACGCCTTCGACCCCAACTTCCCGGAGGTCTCCGAAAAGCGCAACGCCGCCAAGTGCAACTACGGCATGGCCATCATGAAATACTCCGGCGCCAGAGGCAAATCCGGCTCCTCGGACGCCTCGGCCGAGGTGGTGGCCAAGCTGCGCAAAATCTTCAGCGAGTGTGGCGTCGTCTGGCAGATGGCGGAACTGGGCAAGGTGGACCAGGGCGGCGGCGGCACCATCGCCAAGGACATGGCGGCCCGCGACATCGACACCATCGACGCGGGCGTGCCCGTGCTGTCCATGCACGCGCCCTATGAGGTCACCGCCAAGCTGGACTGCTATATGGCCTACAAGGGCATCAAGGCCGTTTACGATGAAAAATAACATGTCGGATGAAATGCGCCGCCGCATCGACGATTGGTTTGACAGCCGCCGGGACGACCTTGTCCGGGACGTCTGCCGGCTGGTGCGGATTGAAAGCGTCCGCGGGGAGGCGTCTCCCGGCAAGCCCTACGGAGAGGGCCCGGCCCGTGCGCTGGAGACCGCCGCCGACCTGTTGCGGGAGGGCGGCTTTGAGCCGGTCAATCACGCCAATCGTGTTGTCACGGCGGACTTAAACGGCGCCGACCCCGTGCTGGGGATTCTGGCCCATCTGGACGTTGTCCCCGGCGGGGACGGCTGGTCCGCCTCCGGCCCCTTTGAGCCGGAGGTGCGGGACGGTATGCTCTACGGGCGGGGTGTCATTGACGACAAGGGGCCGGCCGTGGCGGCCATGTACGCCCTGCGCGCCGCGCGGGAGCTGGCGCCGGACCTGACGAAAGGCTGCCGGCTCATCCTGGGCTCGGCGGAGGAGACCGGCCACGATGATCTCACCGAATACAGAAAGACGAATGCGATGCCGCCCAATGTGTTCACCCCGGACGCCAATTACCCCGTGGTCAATTTTGAGAAGGGCCGGTTCTGCCCGACGTTTACCGCCGCCTGGCCGGAGAATGCGGCGCTGCCGCGGGTCCTATGGATCAAGGGCGGCCAGACCCCCAACGCCGTGCCCAATTATGCCGAAGCGTACGTGGAGGGGCTGCCGCTGGCGTATATCCAGGCCCTCTGCGTCGTCCTGTCGACGAAAATGGGCGTGTCCGTATCGGCCTCGGCCTTCCACGACGGCCTTCTCATCAAAGCCGTCGGCAGGGCGGCCCACGCCATGATGCCGGAAAAGGGCGCCAACGCCCAGACGGCGCTTCTGGCGGTGCTGGCGGAGCTGCCGCTGGCCGAGGGCGGCGCCCGGAGAGCCATCAAGGCGCTCCGTCGGCTGTTCCCCCACGGGGACACCCGCGGGGAGGCGCTGGGCGTTGCCCAGTCGGATGAGATTTCCGGGCCGCTGACGCTGAATTTCGGCGTCCTGTCTTTAAACGAGACCGGCATGACGGCCAATTTCGACTGCCGGACCCCCAAATGCGCCGCCGAAGAGAACCTGGACCGGGTGGCCCTGGAGGCTCTGGAAAAGGCGGGGTTTACCGTAACAGGCGTCACAAAGACGCCGTGCCACCATACGCCCCAGGAGCGCCCCTTTGTGCAGACCCTTCTGCGGGTCTACGAGGCCTATACCGGTAAAAAGGGAGAATGCCTGGCTCTGGGCGGGCAGACCTACGTCCACGACGTGGAGGGCGGCGTGGCCTTCGGACCGGCCTTTCCCGGCGTTGACAACCGGCTCCACGGCGCCGACGAGTTCATTTCTGTGGCGGACCTTATCGTCAGCGCCAAAATGTATACCCAGATTATTATTGACATGTGTACATGACAGGCCGCGTCGGTAAACTGGCATGCATCATTTCACCTCCTGTGGCAAACACTGTCCGGGAGGTGATTATTTTGGCCGACAATACAATTCAAACGGAAGAGAAAAAGGAAAGCGCCATCGGACAGGAGCAGGCGGCCGAC
>JAJUHI010000060.1 GCA_029267955.1 Sporobacter termitidis
AAAACGCTGCTCTATATCTACGGACAGGCCCCGGCGCTCCAGCCCGGCAACACCATCGCCTTCACCGCCCGCTTTAAGCCGGCGGACACCATATCCGGCAGAGAAACGCGCTCCTTTTATGCGTCGGGCATTTACCTGCTGGCGCACAGTCAGGGCGATATCACCGTGACGGATGCGGCCTCTTCCCTCCTCTATCTGCCGGCCCGGACAGCCGGCCGGCTGTCGGCTATGATTGACCGGCTTTTCCCGGCGTCTTCCGCCGGCTTCATGCGCGCCCTGCTGCTGGGCGACACGACGCGCTTAAACGCCGACCTTGCCCTGTCTTCAGCGCTGAAGGCCACGGGCACCTGGCACATCGTGTCCGTCTCCGGCATGAACATCGCGTTTTTAACGGGCCTTCTCGGCCTTTTTATCCGGAAAAAGAAGGCCCTGGCTGCCGCCGCGATACCGGTCATTCTCTTTTTCATGGCCCTGGTGGGCTTTACGCCCTCCGTCACCCGGGCGGGCCTGATGCAGTTTTTTGTGCTCTTAGCGCCCCTTTTCCGCCGTGAAAGCGACGCGGTCACCTCCCTGTCGGCGTCTCTGGTTCTCATCCTGCTGGCAAACCCCTTCGCCGCGGCCGGCGCGGGGCTGCAGCTGTCCTTCGCCGCGACGCTGGGGATACTGCTGTTCAGCGGGCGGATTTATAACGCTGTGGACACCCGGCTGGCCCGCAGCTTCATGTACCGCCGGCGACCGGTGCAGCGGGCGGTCCGCGGTTTAATCGGCGGCGCGTCGGCCAGCGCGGGCGCCCTCGCCTTCACACTGCCGTTGACGGCGCTGCATTTCGGGACGGTTTCCCTGATTGCGCCCCTGGCGAATATTCTCATCCTCTGGGCCGTTACCCTGGCCTTTTACGCTGGCGCGGCGGCCGTGGCGGCGGGCTTTGTCCTTCTGCCCGCCGGTCTGCTGGCGGCGCGGGTTGCCGCCCTGCCCTACTTGTATATAGCGGCCGTTGTCAAGTGGCTGGCGCAGTTTCCCTTCGCTTCGCTCTATACGCAGAATACCGCCGTGGTTATCTGGCTCGTCTTTGTCTATCTGGCGCTGATTGTGTCCGCGGCCCTGCGCGTGCATATGCGCAACTTATTGATACCGGCTTCGGCAAGTTTGATGCTGCTCTGCCTTATCCTGGTGCTGACCGCCGTCTTCGGCTTCGGTGCCGCCCCCGCCGTCACGGCGTTGGACGTGGGTCAGGGCCAGTGCGTTGTGATCGCCGACGGCGGCTTCACCGCCGTTGTGGACTGCGGCAGCCTCAACGGGGACGCCGCCGAAACGCTGGCCGCCCATCTCCAAAGCGCCGGGCGGCTGCGTATTGACCTTTTGATTTTGACCCATTACCATAAGGACCATGCCGGCGGCGTCCCGGAGATTTTAGAGCGCATCCCCGTCGGGTGCCTGGCCCTGCCGGACCCATCCATCGACGCCGGACCCCTCACGGACCGCATCATCAGCCTTGCGGAGGAGAAAAACATCCGGCGCATCGTGGTGGACGAAAATCTCGCTTTAACAGCCGACAGGCTGACTCTCCGCCTGTACGCGCCCCTTGGCAGCGCCGATGAAAACGAACGGGGCCTTGCCGTTTTGTGCTCCAACGGCGCCTTTGACGCGCTGATCACCGGCGATATGAGCGCGCCCATTGAGCGCAGGCTGCTGGCAACCGCTGTTCTGCCGGATATCGAGCTGCTGGTCGTGGGCCACCACGGCTCCCGGCATTCCACCTCCGACGAGCTGCTCGAAACGCTCCGCCCGGAAATCGGCGTAATTTCCGTGGGCTATAATACATACGGGCATCCATCCCAGATAACGCTGCGGCGACTTGCCGGCGCGGGCGTGACCATCTACCGCACCGACCATAATGGCACCGTCACCATCCCGCTTCGGAATGCGGCATAATGACTTCACACAACACTTTGGAAAAAGACTGCGAGGTCACACAATGGCACAGAAACAGCAGAACGCCGAATTTGAAAAGCTGAAAAAAATCCTGGAGACCGGCGGCCGGCCGGACAGGGTGTACCTGTTTTACGGCGAGGAGCGTTACTTGCTGGAGCACTATCTGGGCAAGCTCCGCGAGGCCCTGGCCGGCGGCGGCTTTGCCGAGTTTAACTGCCACAAATTTACCGGCTCCTCCTTCTCCCTGGAGTCCCTGGCCGCCGCCTGCGACGCGCTGCCCGTCTTCTCCGAACGGACCCTTGTGGAGGTGCACGGCCTTGAAATTACAAAGACCGCGGCGGAGGCGCGGGAGGGTCTTGCCGCCCTGACCGCCGACCTGCCGGACCACGTCTGCCTCGTCTTTGTCAGCGGGGCCGCAAGCTTTGAGGCCGACGAGCTGAAAAAGCTGAAAGCCGCCCTGGGTCCGGCGGCGGAGCTGGTCCGGTTTGACGTGCAGGAGACGCCCAAGCTCATCAAATGGATTGCAAGGCATTTTGCCGAGCTGGGCAAGAGCATCGACGCGCCCGCGGCGGAATACCTGGCCTTTCTGACCGGCGGCAGCATGACGGCGCTGCGGCTGGAGATCGAGAAGCTCGCATCCTATACGCAGGCCCAGACGGTTACCCGCGAAGATATCGACAAGCTGGTGACGCCGGTGCCCGACGCGCAGATCTACACCATGACCGACCATCTGGCCGCCGGCCGTTTTGACAAGGCCGCCGCCGTGATGACCGATCTACTCAGCATGCAGGAGCCGCCCCACAAGCTGATCTTCTCCATCTCCCTAAAGCTGCGCCAGCAGCTGCTGGCCCGCCTGCTGGCGGAAGAGGGGGGCGACTTAAAGCAGCTGATGAAAATAGCCGGCATCCGCTATGAGTTCCAGGCCCGCAACCTGATGGCGGCCTCCAGGGGCCTCTCCGTAACGCGCTGCCGGCAGAATGTCCTTCTGGCCGCAGAGACGGCCTACCGCATGAACTCCGGCGACGACCCGGAGCAGGCGCTGTCGGAGCTGCTCATCCGTCTGGCGTCGAACGCCGGGGTACGGTAAAGCCGGAAGCCGGCGCGGGGAAGGTTTTGCAGAAGGAGTCGCGTTTTTATGCTTAAAATCAAAGAAGTTATCGTGGTGGAGGGCCGCTACGACAAGAACACCGTCAGCCAGGCGGTGGACGCCACCGTCATCGAGACGGCCGGCTTCGGCATTTTCTCCGATACCGAGAAGCTGGCGCTACTTAAAAAGCTGGCCGAAAAGCGCGGCCTTATTATTCTGACGGACAGCGACAGCGCCGGGTTCTTAATCCGCGGGCACCTGAAGGGTAAGCTCGGCAACTTGCCCGTCAAGCACGCCTATATCCCCGATATTGAGGGCCGGGAAAAGCGCAAACGCGCCCAGTCGAAGGAGGGGCTCCTCGGCGTGGAGGGCATGTCCCCCCAGGTCATTGTCGACGCCCTGCTGCGCGCCGGGGCGACGGTTTCAGAGGATGACGCCGCCGCCGATATGCCGGCGCCCATTACAAAGGCGGACCTGTATGCAGCCGGCCTGTCCGGCGCCGCCGGCAGCGCCGAGCGGCGGCGGCGGCTGCTGTCTGACTTGGGGCTGCCGTCGCGTCTGTCGCCCAACGCGATGCTGGAAGTGCTCAACGCCATGTACACAAGGGACGAGTTTTTGAGCCTGGAATTATCGTAAACTACAGTTTAAAAGAAAAAATTCGATATTTTTTGTACAGCTTCAATTTGTGGAAGTCGTTTAAAATTTAACAGTCAAGATGTTGTGTTTTTGTCGCTTTTTGTCGAATTTCCTCGCATTTTTAAGCTGGAATAATCGTTTCATGTATGAAATAATTCCCCCAGGTTTAATACTTTATAGGAGAGGGAAGCGATGCGACAAATGGAAATTTGCAAAAAACAACTTCAATATGGCGAAAACGCCACATGTACGCTGGTATATTATGTAACCATTAACGATTTGACGGACGAGACCACAGGAATCGAGCTGGAAGCATACGGGGTAGGGATAACAAACCAGGAGCGCGGTGAAACGGCGGTTGTACACAATGTGACATTCAGTAAAACCGCCATATTGGAGCTGGCCGCATTGCTTTCTGAGCATCTGGTCACGCCGGTGACGATCGGCGAGGTTGTGGAGGACTGGCTGTGCGCCTCGTAAGGCGACATTTTTAATAATTCCTGCACAGAGCCGCCGCGATTTTTTGGCGGCTCTGTAATTTTTTATGATACACAACATCAAGATGCTGTGTTATAATGACAGGGATTTAATACAAAATATTGGCCCCTGCCGAGAGACTAACAGAGATTGGAGGCCCCTGCATGAAATGTCCTTACTGCGGCTATTCTGAGAGCCGGGTAATCGATTCCCGACCGGCAGAAGAAGGCGCCACCATACGCCGCCGTCGTGAATGCCTCTCCTGCCAGAAGCGTTTTACCACGTACGAGATTATGGAGCGCGTCCCGCTGATCGTTATCAAGAAGGACGGCAGCCGCCAAACCTTTGACAAGGTAAAAATCCTAAACGGCATGCTCCGAGCCTGCGAGAAACGGCCCGTTGCCCTGGCGGACATGCAGAAGGCGGCGGACGAGATCGAGCAGGAGCTCCAGAATTCCCTGGAGCGCGAGGTGGATTCCACCGCCATCGGCGAGCTGGTGATGCAAAAGCTCAAGACCCTCGACGAGGTGGCCTATGTCCGGTTTGCCTCCGTTTACAGGCAGTTTAAGGACCTGAACACCTTCATGGAGGAACTCAACAAGCTGCTCAACGACAAATAGCGGGCGCACCCCGGCGGCTTTTTTAACCGCGCCCGCACTAAAAGATGCTGCCGAGCCGCACGCGCTCGATATCGGCGATGCTGGCAAGGCGCGCCGACGCCGCCTGGCCCGCGCCCTTGGCCGCGCCCTTGTCCCGGCTGTAAATCTGCTGGGCCAGCGCGTACAGCGATTCGGTGGCCGCCTCGATTTCCGAATGGCGTAAAACGAGATGCGTAAAGGTGTCGCGGCCCGTCCAAATGGCGATGGCTTCTTCCGCCTTTTTCTCGGCTTCGCCCCAATTTTCCGCCTCGGCGCAGGAAACGGCATGATCGACGCGCTGCCTGACATCGTCGGTCAGCTTGCCGATATAGTGGATGTTGAAGAAAGAGGCCGTCAGGAGAAGCGCCAGGAACACACCGACAAACAGTTCTTTTTTCATGCCTTTTGTTCCTTTGGCTCATAATAGATACGGCCGTTTTCGTCCACCGTCATCAGGTAGACGTTTTTTACCCCGCCGGCCTTCCGCTGCTGCAGCTGCCGCTCCAGCCACACCTCGTTGAGCCCCATCTTTTTCAGATTGTCTTCCATCACCCGCCCGTTGTTGACAATAATGACGGCGTAGCCGTTGTCATCCGTCTGCAGGTTCATCTGCTTCGGGGTGACGGGCAGCTGGTCGGCATACTGCAGGACGGAGAGGGAGCCATCCGTTTCCAGGATGGCGTATTTGACGGTGCTGATGTCATAGATGTCCTTTTTGCGCAGCTGCTCGGCCAGCTCGTCAATGGTGAATCTGTTCTTTTTCATCTCCGACTGGACAATGCTGCCCTTTCGGATGAGCACGCTGGGCTTCCCGGCCACCAGGGCTCGGAACTTCAGGCTCTTGATGATGAGGGCCGATATCAGCACCTGGCAACACAGGAGCGTGAGGACGGGAATCAGCCCGTACAGCAGCGGCGTGCCGATATCCTGCAGGGGATGCGCCGCCAAATCCGATATCAGTACGGCAACCACGAGCTCGGCCGGCTCCAGCTCGCCGATCTGGCGCTTGCCCATAATTCTCAGCGAAACGACGATGACGGTATACAGTATGAGCGTTCTGATGATGGCGATGGCCATCGTATCACCCCGCGTGTATCGTTACTGGCTAGTATATCCGGACGGCCTCCGGATATGAGCCCCCCATTCACGGCGAATGCGACACAAGAAGGAGATGTCCATGTCCTACCACGAAGAATGCGGTGTTTTCGGCATTTACGACAAGTCCGGCAACTGCGCCAGGAGCACCTATTACGGCCTCTACGCCCTGCAGCACCGGGGACAGGAGCAGTGCGGCATCGCCGCGGTCAACGACCTGGAGCTGACCTGCTACAAGGATTCCGGCCTCGTCGGAGACGTTTTTTCCGAGAAGATTCTCGACGAGCTGGGCGGCACCATGGCCATCGGCCACGTCCGCTATTCCACCACGGGCGGCCCCCGACGGGAAAACGCCCAGCCCCTGACGCTCAAATACGTGAAGGGTTCCCTGGCGGTGGCCCACAACGGCAACCTGATCAACACAAAGCAACTCAAGCTTGAATATGAATATAAGGGCGCAATTTTTCATACGACCACCGACTCGGAAATCATCGCCTACATCATCGCCCAGGAACGCCTGCGCTGCGGCAGCGTCGAGCAGGCCGTCCGGCTGGCGATGAACCGCCTGTACGGCGCATATTCCCTGGTGGTCATGTCGTCCCGGAAGCTGATTGCCGCACGGGACCCGTGGGGATTCCGCCCCCTGTGCATGGGCCGCCGCGGCGACGCCGTGGTCTTCGCGTCGGAAAGCTGCGCGCTGGACAGCATCGGCGCCACCTTTGAACGGGACATCGAGCCCGGCGAGGTGGTGTGCGTCTCGGACGGCAAGGTCACAAGTCTCAGGGACAACTGCGGGCGGGACTCGCATCTGTGCATCTTTGAGTATATTTACTTCGCCCGGCCCGACAGCGTCATCGACGGTCAGAGCGTCCACGACTCCCGCCTGCTGGCCGGCGCGTGCCTGGCAAAGGAGCACCCCATCGACGCCGACGTGGTGGTGGGCGTGCCGGATTCGGGCCTTGTGGCCGCCAAGGGGTACGCCATGGCCTCCGGCATCCCGTACAACGACGGGTTTGTCAAGAACCGCTATATCGGCCGGACCTTTATCAAGCCCACCCAGGCCGAGCGGGAAATGGCCGTGCGGTTAAAGCTCAACCCGTTGCGGTCCACCATTTCCGGCAAGCGCGTGATCCTCATCGACGACTCCGTCGTCAGAGGCACCACCTCCGGCCAGATTATCAAGCTCCTGCGGGACGCCGGCGCTAAGGAAGTCCATATGCTCTCCTCCGCGCCGAAATTTATCGGGCCCTGTTATTTCGGCACCGATATCCCCTCCAAGAACGAGCTGTTCGCCTGCAGCCACACGACGGAAGAAATGTGCCGGATCATCGGCGCGGACAGCCTCGGCTTTCTCAGCATCGAGAGCCTTAAAAAGATCGCGCCCAACACAAAGTGCGGCCTGTGCGACGCCTGTTTTACCGAAAACTATCCCATTACTCCTGACGAAGGCACTGATCAACTATGAAATTTTCTAAAATGCACGGTACCGGAAACGACTACATTTTCATCAACTGCTTCGAGGAGCAGGTTGACGACCCCACTTCCCTCAGCGTCCGCCTGTCCGACCGCCATTTCGGCGTCGGCGGCGACGGCATCATCCTTGTCTGCCCTTCCGCCGCCGCGGACTTTAAAATGCGCATGTTCAACTCCCAGGACGGCAGCGAGGCGCAGATGTGCGGCAACGGCATACGGGCCTTCGGCAAGTATGTCTTCGACAAGGGCCTGACGAAAAAGACAATCCTGACGGTGGAGACAAAGGCCGGCATCAAGCAACTGACGCTGAACGTTGAAAACGGCAAGGTGTCCACCGTGCGGGTGGACATGGGCGAGCCGCTGACCGCCTCAAACGACATACCGGTCGCCGCGGCCACCAAGGATTTTATCGACCAGCCGGTCAAGGTCGGCGACAAGACGTACCGCATGACCTGCGTCAACATGGGCAATCCCCACGCCGTCACCTACGTGGACGACGTGGACGCCCTTGACCTGTCCCGCATCGGCCCGCCGCTGGAGAATCACCCCATCTTCCCCGAGCGGGCGAACATCGAGTTTGTACAGGTCATCGACGACCGGACGCTGAAAATGCGCGTCTGGGAGCGCGGCAGCGGCGAGACGCTGGCCTGCGGCACCGGCGCCTGCGCGTCCCTTGTGGCGTCGGTACTCAACGGGAAGACGAAGCGCCGCGCCAAGGTGATCCTGCTGGGCGGCGAATTGGACATCGAGTGGAACGAGACCACCGGCCACGTCTACAAGACAGGCCCCGCCGCGTTCGTCTTCGACGGGGAGATCGCGGTCTAGCAAGCGAAACGATAAGTCTCCCCCGGTCCGGCTGGCCGCCCGACGACGGCCGCGCCGGCATGGTCAACTATACATAAAGGAGCTTACTGTCATGGTCAAGATCAACGATAACTTCACCAAGCTGCCCGGCGGGTACCTGTTCCCGGAAATTTCCCGCCGCGTCAAGGCTTTTATGGCGGAGAACCCGCCGAAGCCCATCATCCGCCTCGGCATCGGTGACGTGACGCAGCCCCTCTGCCCGGCCGTCATCGAGGCGCTGCACAAGGCGACGGATGAAATGGCCGTCAAGGAGACCTTTAGGGGCTACAGCGACGATTCCTGCGGCTACGATTTCCTCCGCAACGCCATTGCCGACCATGATTACAAATCCCGCGGCGTCTCCATTTCCGCCGAGGAAATCTGCGTTTCCGACGGCGCCAAAAGCGACTGCGGGAACATTGGGGATATTTTTTCCGTCAATAACGTCGTGGCGGTATGCGACCCGGTTTATCCCGTCTATGTGGACACCAACGTGATGGCCGGCCGCGCCGGTACGCTGGGGCCGGACGGCCGCTGGTCGGACCTTGTCTACCTGCCCTGCACGGAGGCCAACGGCTTCTTCCCCGAGCTGCCTAATAAGACGCCGGATATCATCTACATCTGCAGCCCCAACAACCCCACCGGCGCCGCCGCCACAAAGGAGCAGCTGAAGGTCTGGGTGGATTACGCCAACGAGCACCAGTCGGTGATTCTGTACGATTCGGCCTATGAGGCTTATGTCACCGACCCGTCAATCCCCCGCAGCATCTACGAAATCCCCGGCGCGGAGACCTGCGCCATCGAATTCCGCAGCTTTTCCAAGACGGCCGGCTTTACCGGCACGCGGTGCGGCTATACCGTCATCCCCTCGGCCTTAGTCCGCGGCGGCGTCATGCTCCGCTCTCTCTGGACCCGCCGGCAGAATACCAAGTACAACGGCACGCCCTACATCGTCCAGAGGGCGGCCGAAGCCGTTTACTCCCCCGAGGGACAGCGGCAGACAAAGGAGACCATCGCCTATTATCTCAACAACGCCAAGGTTATCCGCGAGGGCTTCCAGAAGGCGGGCATCACCTGCTACGGCGGCGTCAACGCCCCCTATATCTGGGCAAAAACGCCCGACAACATGCCCTCCTGGGACTTTTTCGATCTGCTGTTGAAAAAGGCCTGCGTCGTGACCACGCCCGGCGCGGGGTTCGGCCCCTCCGGCGAGGGCTTTATCCGCGTGACGGCCTTCGGCGACGCGGAAGCGACGAAGGAAGCCGTCGCCAGAATCGTCGACGTGCTGTAATTACTCCGCCCAGCGCGAAAAGCATTTTTAGGAGGATTTATTTTATGTGCGGTATCGTAGGATATACCGGCAGTCAGGAGGCGGCGCCGATCATGCTCGACGGGCTGCGCCGCCTGGAATACAGAGGTTATGATTCCGCCGGCATCGTCATCAGCGGCGACGGCGGACTGCGCCTGTGCAAAGCCAAAGGCTACGTTGAAAACCTGAGCAACCTCATCGGCGGCGGCGCCCTGATGAAGGGCGGCACCGGTATCGGGCACACCCGGTGGGCGACCCACGGAAAGCCCTCGGACGAAAATGCCCATCCGCACATCAGCTACGGGGGCAAAATTGCCATCGTCCACAACGGCATCATTGAAAATTACGCCAAGCTGCGCGATATGCTCATCGCCAAGGGCGTGCAGTTCAAGTCCGAAACGGATACGGAAGTGGCCTGCAACTTAATCCAGTACTTCTACGACGGCGATATCCTCAAGGCCGTCTCCGAGGCGGCGCTCCGGCTGGAAGGCTCCTACGCCCTGGGCATCGTCTGCGAGGATTTCCCCGACACGCTGCTGGCCGTCCGGAAGGAGAGCCCACTGGTTCTCGGCGTCGGCAAGGACGGGAACTTCCTGGCCTCGGACGTGGCGGCCATTTTGCAGCACACCCGGGACGTGTATTATCTGGACGACGACGAGATCGCCGTCGTGACGCCGCGGAGCATCAAGTTTTACGCCGCCGGGCTGGTGGAGACTGAAAAAGAGCTCTCCCGGGTCGACTGGGACATCTCGGCAGCCGAAAAGGGCGGCTACGAGCACTTCATGTTCAAGGAGATCATGGAGCAGCCCGAGGCGGTCCGGAAAACCCTGTCGCCGCGCATCAAGGACGGCCGCGTCCTTCTCGACGACGTCCGGTTTGACCCTGACTACTTAAAAAGCCTCAGCCGCATCTATATCGTCGGCTGCGGCTCGGCTTACCATGTGGGCGTCGTGGCCAAATACAACCTGGAAAAGCTCCTCCGGATACCCGTGGAGGCCTGCCTGGCGTCGGAATTCCGGTACGCCTCCCCGCTTGTCGGCGACAAAACCCTTGTCATCTGCATCAGCCAGTCCGGCATGACGGCGGATACCATCGCCGCCATGCGCGAGTCCAAACGGCTGGGCGCCCGGGTCCTCTCCATTGTCAACGTGGTGGGCAGCGTCATCGCCAACGAGTCGGACGACGTCATCTACACCTGGGCCGGCCCGGAGATCGCCGTGGCCACCACAAAGGCCTACAGCACGCAGCTGGCCGTCACGTATCTCATCGGCCTGTATATGGCGGATATCCTGGGCACGATCACAAAGGATGAGTACGACGCGCTGGTCCGCGGCCTTCTGGAGCTGCCGTCAAAGCTGGAGAAGATTTTGAGCAGCAAGGAGCAGGTCCAGTATCTGGCCTCCATTTACTTCAACAAGGAGAACATCTTCTTCATCGGGCGCAACATCGACTACGCCCTGACCCTGGAGTCCTCCCTAAAGCTCAAGGAAATCTCCTACATCCACTCCGACGCCTACGCGGCGGGCGAACTCAAGCACGGCACCATTTCTCTCATTGAGGACGGCACCCTGGTCATCGCCATGGCTTCCTACACGCAGCTTATTGACAAAACGGTCAGCAACATCGTCGAGGTCAAGTCCCGGGGCGCGGAGATCCTGACGCTGACTACGGAAAGCGGCGTGGCTTCGGTGGCCCACACCTCCGACAACATCATCACCATACCGGATACCCACGAGGTCCTGCTCCCCTCCCTGGCCGTTGTGCCCATGCAGCTGTTTTCGTATTATGTGGCGCTCATGCGCGGCTGCTCCATTGACAAGCCGAGGAATCTGGCCAAATCCGTAACGGTAGAATAACGCAGGTTTCAAAGGAATGTCTCGTGATGAAGAGAGTATCTTTGCTGCTGACTGTCATCTCGATACTGGCTCTTTTATCCTCCTGCAATGCCAGGGAGTATGAAAATTTCAAAGAACTTGATAACGGCGCAAAATTGCAGCGGAACGGCATCGTATATTCTTTTTTCAGCGCGCTGCCGAAAGATTCGCTCTTAGGCGGGCAAATTGGAATCGTCGACGGCGACAAAAAGCATAAGGTGTTTGAGGTTAAGGGTTTTTCATCCGACGAATGGATTATTGAATATTACGATGTCATCATGTCCGTTTATAATTTATATAAAGCGGA
>JAJUHI010000061.1 GCA_029267955.1 Sporobacter termitidis
ACAAGGCCGCATGGTTAAGAGAAGAGAACCTCTGTCTGTATGAGGACATTATATCATCACCCTTTTGAGGTGCTGATAACGAAGAAATTGGTGGAGGTGGTTCCTGAAATATTGAGAATATTCCATGGTCGATATTATAGCGGGTTAAAGCACCGGGGTCGCAAGCGGCTCCGGCTCGGCTTACATCAGCCCGCAACGCGGGCTGACAGGCTGTCCCCCATCGGGGTCAGATATTGTGCGGCGGGGTCATAAGTGGCTGAAATTTAGCCTATATAATGGATTGCAAAGAGGTTATTAGCAACCTCTTTGCAATCTACTTGCTTAATCTTCAAGCTTATATACTTTTATAGCGTGGTCGTTGCCAGGTTCAAAAACATAGATACGTTCACACTTGGGACATTTCCAAACATCATAGGTCGGCATTGGAATTTTCCATGTTTCGATAGTATCCTGTTCAAGAATTTTATCCCATTCTTTATCGGTATACACTATAAGCTGAATATCGTTTGGTGCCATAGAATTCGATAATATTTCTCCGCATTCGCATGTCATTCTTGCCATTATTTACCTCCATAAATTATACCGTATTTTGTCCATATTTCAATTTTTCCAGGAATATTGCCCCTGTATATTCCGTTAATTCTGTTTATTACTGTTTTTGCCTGTTCAGCAGTTAATCCAGTTGCTCTTGCATCAATAATGACGACTTCGGCACCTTGACCGAAACCTTCTCTAATCCGTTTAATAGGAGTATTTAAGCTTGTTCCATTTAGAGTTTTAAATTCTGTTTTAACGCCATTGACCTTGACGTCTGGAGTTTTATCTCTGGGTACATTTGAACGTGGTATTATTTCAACTTGTTTTCCTTGCTTAACTAAATCGTTTATCAGATTTCGTTCGGATTGGGTTAACCCATCTAAACTTCCAATAACTTCCCCCGCACCTTCAGTATACATCGGCTTATGGGTATCATCAAGCGGGTTGTTAATTTTTGGGTTGGGGGTATCGGGCGTATCATAGGCGTTGGCAGAGAGGCCGCTAAAGCTGGAGTAGTTGGTATCCTTTGCAAAGTCGTCCGCCCAGGCCGTCAGGTCGTCGCCATGCTGTGATGCCGCGCCGACAAGAACCCTCGCCGTGTCGTCGCCCCTGGCGGCGAGCGCCCTCGATAATGCTTCGAGCACCTCATCGCTGCTTTTGCCTACTCTTTTCGCGATGGCGTTAAGAACATTATCGGCTTTTCCAGTCACAATGGCCTCAAAGAGATTATCGGCTTTTCCGGTCGCGATTGCCTTAACGAAGTCGTCAGCTTTACCGGATGTGATGGCCTTCAGGATATCGTCAGCTTTTCCGGTTGTGATTACCTTCAGGAGATCGTCTGATTTACCGGTCGCGATCGCCTTAACGAAGTCGTCGGTTTTACTGGTTGCGATGGTCTTAACGAAGTCGTCGGCTTTACCGGTTGCGATGGTCTTGAGAACATCATCGGCATTTCCGGGTATGGCGAGCAGTTTGGCGAGATCGTCGGTGCTGGAGGCAGCTTTGGTGGCACCACGGACCGCGTCGTCAGCGAACCCCAGACCGCCGCCGGGCAACGCAGCCTGCGCCAGCAAGTCGGCGGCAGTCATCCCGCCCTTATAGAGCCCGCTGAGGAAAGATGAGCCCGTCGACTCCTTAATCATGTCCGCTACCGTGTCCCGTACGGCGGCGGCGCCCCCGGTGATCTGTTTAATAGGCGTGTAATCGCTGATGGGGACGTTTCTGCCGGTAATAGCATTGCGGATAACCTGAATCAGAGTATCCAGCTCGTCGAGCGGACCGGCGAAGTTCTCAATAACCGAGCCGATGGAAGCAGCGACGGGGTGCGCTTTTGCGTAAGCTATTTTTTCTTTGAGATGCTCCTCGTATTTGGCCTTATCGTGCAAAAGTTCGGCATATGTAATAAGGTCGCTGATTTCTGTGTTGGAGTAGCCGAGATCCTTTAGGGACTGCTTTGTCTCCGCTATTGTCGAGTTTATTTTTTGCCGGTATTGCTCTGCGGCGAGGAGCCTGGACTGGTCACCGGCAGCGTCGTTGTACAGCTTGATCCTGTTGTCCTCAAGATACGGAATATTCAGCAGCGCGTTTTTAAGCTCTGTTGGCAAAGCGTCCAGCATACGATTCATGTCGTATTCATATGCCCAGCTTTCCAGTATCGGTAACTCCTTGTAGATTTGGCCGATTTCGTAGGCGAGCCTGTTGTTTTCATAAGAGGTGGTATCGCCGGGATTATACGCCTGCAACAGCTCGTCGAGCCGCTTATACTTTTCCTCGATCTCACGCTTGACGTCGTCGCTGGTCATAACGGACCGGGCGTACTCAGCCAGCCAGTGGTTTTCCTTCAGCTTCTCGGAGATCAGCTCGGGCGGAGCGATAGGGGAGCCAATGATCTGTTCGTTGGCAGCGGCCTTATTTTTCGCTTCGGTGTAAGTGAGGCCGCCGTATTTTTCAAACATATCCGCGTTGAACATCGCCGCGCCGTAGTCCGCGGCGTCCTCGAACTGCGCCCAGAAAGCTGCGTCCTCGGCCACCGTACCGGCGTAGGCAGCAATGCTGTTCAAGTCGCTTTTAATGTTGGCAATCGTCTCGTTGGCCCAGGCGTCGCCGTAAACGCCGCGCAGAGCCTCCACATCATTCAGAAGGGAATAGGCCGTGTCGGAGAGCTTTCTGAGCACATAGTCGAAAGCCTCGGCAAAGCTGTCGGCGTCGTCCCGGTAGGTATCCAGGTACCCTTCCCGGAAGCGGTCCTCCAGCGTGTGCAGGATGTTCTTGACATTGGCAGCATAGTCCTGCGCCTTCGTCTCAAAGCCGCTGGCATCGGCGGCGCTCTTCGGATCAAAGCGGTACCAGTCGGCCAGGGCCGGGTCGAGGCTGACGACGGGCGCTTCGTAAAAGGGCGCCAGGTCGTCAAAATAGGCCGGCTTGTCCGCGTCGGGGCTTTTCTGCTCACCGTCAGGCGATTGCTGCTTTTCCTTCGCGTCCGCAATGGTTTGCCGGGTATACGCCGTGATGGGGTCGGCGGCAGTCGTCTCCGCAATGGTCTGCCGGGTGTACGCCGTGATGGGGTCTGAGGCGGGGCGTATATTTGCCAGCGCCGCGGCGTTTATTGGGTCGAGGACGGTATTGACGTAGCTTGGGGAACGGGGCGGTTTCAAGGGAGCGGCGCCGGCCCGTGACGGGGCGGCAGATATGTAGCCGGTCGATTTCGCGGTGCGGCGCGGATTTCGTTGCACATTTCCCATGGTCGGCCTCCTTCGATAAGTATCCAGATGCCGGAAATTGATAATACAATTTTGTAGCAATCCCTATTATACTTGCGAGATTGTAGTATGTCAATGAAATGTGCAACAAAATCGTAGTTTTGGATACTTATGTAAACGGATTGCCGGGAGGAGGACGACCGAAAGCGTTTGCGGTGCAACGCCTTAACACGCTGAAGCGCTAAGGTTTTGTCATTAATAACCTGCTGGTTTTTGTAGAATATTTATTATTTTTATACGAATCAACTTTTATCCCAAAATCGTTCGTTAAATATTTGACAAACTCGATTTTGGTTGCTAGAATGCAATGTGGTAAGATCAACATGTAAATACAAGTTGCGCTACGAGGTCTTTAGAAGGAGATTAAGGAGATTACGATATGGATCTGAAGAAGTTCACGACAGTCGAGCAAATGGAGGCTCAGACAGCCAAACTCAAGGAGTGTGCGGCTTGCGTCGGCGCCGAGACATGGGAAGACCGTAAAAAAGCGCAGACGCCTTCCTGTAAATTCGGCGAAGACGGTATCTGCTGCCGTATCTGTTCCATGGGCCCCTGCCGCATCACCCCCAAGGCGCCCCGCGGTATCTGCGGCGCGGACGCTCACGCGATCGCCGGCCGCAACTACCTGCGCATGATCGCCGCAGGTACCGCCGCCCACTCGGACCATGGCCGCGAAATCTGCCATGTTCTCCATTCAACAACCCCCGATGGGCATTATCAAATCAAGGATTCCGCTAAATTGTTGAACCTGGCCAAGGAGTGGGATATCCCCACCGAAGGCAAGGATATTTATGAAATCGCACACGAAGTCGCGCTGGCCGGCATGATGGAATACGGCAAGCCCTTCGGCACGCAGCGCTTCCTCAGCCGCGCCACCGAGGAGCGGCAGAAGCTCTGGGCGGAAACCGGCATTGCGCCGCGCGCCATTGACCGTGAGATCGCAACAGCGATGCACATGACCCATATGGGCAACTCCGCCGACCCGGAAGCTCTGGTCAAGCAGGGTCTGCGGACCGGCATGGCCGACGGTTGGGGCGGCTCCATGATGGGTACGGAAATGACCGACATCCTCTTCGGCACCCCATACCCGAAGGACACGGAGGGCGACCTGGGCGTCCTTGAGCCGGACATGGTCAACATCATTGTCCACGGCCACGACCCGGCCTGCTCGGAAATGATCGTTCTGGCCGCGGAAGACAAGGATATGCTTGAGCTTGCCAGAAGCGTCGGCGCCAAGGGCATCAACGTCGCCGGCCTGTGCTGCACGGCCAACGAGGTCACCATGCGCCACGGCGTCCGGATGGCGGGCAACTTCCTGCAGCAGGAGAACGCGCTGCTGACCGGTATGGTTGAGATGATTGCCGTTGACGTGCAGTGCATCTTCCCGGCCATCGGCCCCCTGAGCAAGTGCTTCCACACCAAATTCATCACCACCTCCCCGATTGCCCGGATTCCGGATTCAATCTACGTCGAGTTCCATCCCGAAACCGCCCGCGAAAAGGGCCGCGAGCTGGTCAAGATGGCCATCGAGAACTTTAAAAACCGCGATCAGTCCAAGGTCTGCGTGCCCACGAACAAACAGACCGCCCGCGTCGGCTACTCCTGCGAAGCCATCATCAAGGAGCTCAACGGCGTCACCAACAGCTATGTCGATATCAGAGATACATACCAGCCGCTCATCGACTGCATCAAGGCCGGCGTTCTCCGGGGCGCGGTGGCCATTGTCGGCTGCAACAACCCCAAAGTCCGTCCGGACTACTCCCACATTGAAATCATGAAAAAGCTGCTGGCCAACGACATCATCGTCGTCACCACCGGCTGCGCCGCTCAGGCGGCCGCCAAAGCCGGCTTACTCAGCAAGGAAGCCAAGGAGCTCTGCGGCGCGGGTCTCAAGCGCGTCTGCGAACTGGTGGGCATCCCGCCGATCCTCCATATGGGCTCCTGCGTCGACATCAGCCGCATGATGCTCCTGGCCACCGGCGTTGCCAAACAGTGGGGCATCGACGTGCCGCAGGTCCCCGTTGTGGGCTGCGCGCCGGAATGGATGAGCGAGAAGGCTGTCGCCATCGCCAACTACGTTGTGTCCACCGGTATCGACACCTACCTGGGCGTTGAGCCGCAGGTCAAGGGCTCCTCGAAGATGATGGAGTTGATCACCGAGGGCACCAGAAAGATTACCGGCGCCGGCTTCATCATCAACACGAACCCCGAGGAGCTCGCCCAGGCCATGATCGACGGTATCGAGGCCAAGCGCGCCGCGCTGGGCATCTAACCCGAGGAATATAGCTTGCCGCGGCAGGATATTTGATGCATAAAAGCCTTATATTTTCAAACGCTTTAATAAAAGCCGATTGGAAGACATGATATGAAAATCGCAATCACCGGAAAAGGCGGCGTCGGCAAAACGACGGTAGCGGCTATCCTCGCGCGGCTCTACGCTGACGAGGGCCGCAAGGTGCTGGCCGCCGATGTGGACCCGGACGCCAACCTGGGCATGGCGCTGGGCTTTAGCCCGGAAGAGCTTGAAGCCATCACGCCGATATCAAAAATGCGCGAGCTGATTGCCGAACGCACGGGCGCGGGCGCCGAAACCTTCGGGAAGTTTTTTAAGATCAACCCCAAGGTGGACGATATCCCCGACATGCTGGCCAAGGAAAAGAACGGCGTGAAGCTCCTCGTCATGGGGACAATCGAAACCGGCGGCAGCGGCTGCGTCTGCCCGGAGCATGTCCTGCTCAAGCAGGTGATCTCCCACCTGATCATCCGCCGGGAGGACGTTGTGATCCTGGACATGGAGGCGGGCCTGGAGCATCTGGGCCGCGGGACGGCCGGCGACATGGACCAGTTTATCGTCGTCATCGAGCCCGGTGAACGCAGCATTCAGACCTACCACAAGGTGGTGCAGCTGGCGGCCGACCTGGGCATCAGGGATGTGCGCGTCGTCGCCAACAAGGTCCGCAGTCAGGACGACGAGGACTATATCAGGTCGCGCATACCGGAAAAGGATCTGCTGGGCTTTGTGCATTACGAGCCCGATGTGGCGGAGGCTGACCGGGCCGGGAAATCCCCCTATGATTACAGCGAAAAAACAGTTGCGGAGATCCGGGCGATCAAAGCGCGGATCGAACAGGATCGGAACTAAATCCCAAGTGACTGAAAGTCCCTATGGGCTTGAAATTCCCTTTGGACCGGACAGGATCCGACGAATAATTTGGAGGTAATCGACATTGAGACTGTTTGACAGAGCATTCAAAGGCTCGGACGAGATGCTTGCCCTCGCCGAAGCCGCTTTAACAAAAACAATTGATAAGCTCGGCGCCGACGCGCCGGTCGCTTTCGGAAGCACCGCCTATTTTCTCCCCTGCATTTACGCCTATACGGGCCTGAAGGTCACGAAGCTCAGCGAGCTCAAAGCCGCCATGGAGCCGATCCGCGCCCTGTTCACGCGCAACTACCGCCTGCATGACGTTTTTACCTCCGGTATCGGCACCGTGCTGGCCGCCGAGGTGATCGAGGCGTGTAAGTACGCGGAGAACCCGACCCCCTATCCCGAGAAGTATCACGGCCACATGACGGACGCCGAGGTCCGCGAGCTGGGCGTGCCGCTGGTCACCCAGGATATCCCCGGCTTTGTCGTCATCATCGACGAGGCGCCGACGGATGAGCAGGCCGTGGCCCTCATTAAGGGCTACCAGTCCCGCGGCATCTTCGTGTTCCTGCTCAAGAGCGCCATTGACCAGGCCGAGCGCTGCGGCATCAAGATGGGCTTCCCGGTGCGTATCGTGCCCGTAGGCCCCGGCATTGAAGCCGTTTCCCATATCATCTCCGTCGTTGTCCGCGCGGCCATGATCTTCGGCGCCATTCAGCCCGGCGATTACGACGGCATGAACAAGTACGCCTTCCAGCGCATCTTTGCCTTCGTCAACGCCTTTGCCCCCGTCCACGACATCACCGTGGCCTGCGGCGCCGGCGCCATCGCCATGGGCTTCCCGGTCATCACCAACGACACCAAGGACATCGACAAGGTGCCCAAGAGCCTGATCATCCAGGAAAAGGTCGACGATCTGATCGAGACCTCCCTGGAGGCCCGGGACATCAAGATCAAGGTCACAAACATCGACCTGCCCATCGCCGTCTCCTCCGCCTTCGAGGGCGAGATCATCCGCAAGGCCGACATGTTCGTGGAGGCCGACGGCTCCCGTAAAGACTGCTTCGAGCTGGTGCGCACCAAGGAGCTGCACGAGGTGGAGGACCATAAGATTGAGGTCATCGGCCCCGATCTCGACAGCTTCGAGCCCGGCAGCAAGATGAATCTGGCGATCCTGGTGGATGTGGCCGGAAAGAGCATGCAGTCCGACTTTGAACCGGTCTTCGAGCGGAAGATACATAACTATGTTAACTGCCTCGAAGGCGTCATGCACACCGGCCAGCGCGACCTGATCCGTATCCGCGTGAGCAAGGCGTCCTTTGAAGCCGGTTTCAGAGTTAGACATTTTGGCGAGCTGCTCTATGCCAAGATGAAAAACGACTTCTCCCAGGTTGTCGACAAGTGCCAGGTCACCCTGGTGACCGACCCCGAGAAGGTCGGGCAGCTGCGGCGCGAGGCCAACGTCATCTACGACAGCCGCGACGCCCGCCTGAGATCCCTCACCGACGAGAGCGTGGACTGCTTCTACACCTGCACCCTGTGCCAGTCCTTCTCACCCTCCCACGTCTGCATCGTCACCCCCGAGCGCCTCGGCCTCTGCGGCGCCGTGTCCTGGCTGGACGCCAAGTCCACCAACGAGCTGCAGCCCAACGGCCCCTGCCAGGTTGTCACCAAAACAAGGCTCATCGACGAGGTCAAGGGCGCCTACGAGGATGTCAACGAGGCCGTCAAGCAGTACTCCCACGGCGCGCTGGAGAAGGTCACCCTGTACTCCATCATGGAAGACCCGATGACCAGCTGCGGCTGCTTCGAGTGTATCTGCGGCATCGAGCCCTGCTCCAACGGCGTTGTCATCGTCAACCGTGAGCATACGGGCACAACGCCTCTGGGCATGACCTTTGCCGAGCTGGCGTCCATGACGGGCGGCGGCGTGCAGACCCCGGGCTTCATGGGCCACGGCCGCCACTTCATCGCCTCCAAGAAATTCATGAAGGCCGAAGGCGGCATCGCCAGAATCGTGTGGATGCCGAAGGCGCTGAAGGAAATGGTCGCGGAGAAGCTCAACGCCACCGCGAAAGAGCTCTACGGCATCGACAACTTCACCGACATGATTGCCGACGAGACCGTCTCCGAAGATCCCGAAACCCTCATGGCGTTCCTGAGCGAGAAGGGTCACCCCGCCCTTGAGATGGAACCGATGATGTAATATAATAACCGAGTATTAAACACCACTTTCAATAAGAAGCAGCATGAATGACTCCGAAAAGCCCCGCGCTTTGACGACGAAATTCTCTGTTTCTTATTGAAAGCCGTTTAAGTCACATTTGAAAGTATAGGAGGCTGTGTGCAATGGCATTTTCAGCAAAACCGCGCACATTCAGCGCATCAATCAGCGAAACCCAGCTGGGTACCGGCCCGAAGGCGGTTACCCTGGGCGGACAGAACGTCCTCCCGCTTTGTTTCTTTGACAACCCCGCAAAGAATCCGCCGGCCGTCGGTGTGGAAATCACCGATACGGGGTTTGACTTTACGGGGATGCCGGTTCTGGCCGCTTACTATGAAGGCGCGAAAACGCCCGCCGAGCAGGCAAAGAAGGCCGCCGCGATGGAAGGGGCCAGCTTCGTCTGTCTGCGGTTCGAGGGCGCCGATCCCGGCGGCCTGAACAGGAGCGCCGCCGAGTGCGCCGCAATCGCCAAGGAGGTTGTTGAGGCCATTGACCTGCCCCTTGTCATTGCCGGCTGCAAGAACATCGAAAAGGACGCCGAGGTGTTCTCCGCCTGCGCGGAAGCGTGCCAGGGCAAAAACGTGCTGTTCCTTTCCGCCCGTGAAGAAAACTACAAGACCGTCGGCGCTTCCGTCGCCTTAGCTTACGGCCAGAAGGTGGGCGCGGAGAGCTCCGTGGACATCAACCTTGCCAAGCAGCTGAACGTGCTGATGACCCAGCTGGGCGTGCAGCCGGCCAACATCGTCATGAACCTGGGCTCGGCCGCGGCCGGCTACGGGTTTGAGTATGTAGCCTCCACCATGGACAGGGTCAAGGCCGCCGCTCTGGAGCAGAACGACAACATGCTGCAGATGCCGGTCATCACCCCTGTGTCGGCGGAAACCTGGTCGGTGAAGGAATCCATCATGCCCGAAGCCGACATGCCCGAGTGGGGCAGCCAGGAAGCGCGCGCCGTGCGCATGGAGACCGTTACAGCTTCGGCATGTCTGGCCTCCGGGGCCGACGCTGTCATTCTGCGTCACCCCGAATCCGTCAAGACGATTGCCGCGCTTGTCGCCGCGCTCGTTTAAGAAGGGGAGGTATATACAATGGCACTCAAAGGTCTCGATATTTTTAAGCTCACACCCAAAACAAACTGCAAGGACTGCGGCAACCCCACCTGTATGGCTTTTGCCATGAAGGTGGCCCAGGGCGCCCTGTCCATCGATAAATGCCCGCACATGTCGCCGGACGCGCTGGCCAAGCTGTCGGAAGCCACCGAGCCCCCCATGAAGACCATCTCCATCGGCGAGCACAAGCTGGGCGGCGAAACGGTGATGCTGCGCCACGAGAAAACGCTGGTCAACAAGAACCTCTTCGCCCTGTATCTCTGCGCCGATATGGCCGATGCCGACATCGACGCCAAGCTGGCGGAAGCCATGAAGGTGGACTACGAGCGCATCAGCGAGCGCATGTATGTGGAATGCGTCTTTGTCAACGTTGAAGAAGCCCAGACCGCCGACCGCGGCGCCGCCGTTGTCAAAAAGGCCGCCGCCACGGGCCGCGACGTGATCCTCCGCTGCACAAAGCCGGAGCTTGCCAAAGCGGTTATTGACGCCGCCGGCGGCGCCGTCAAGGTTCTCGTGGGCGCCAACGCGGATAACTGCGACGCCATGAGCGCCCTGGCGACGGAAAAAGGCCTTGTCCTCGGCGTTTCCGGCAAGGACCTCTCCCAGCTGCACGACACCATCGAAAAGCTGGAGGGCGCAGGCAACAAGAACCTCATTATCTATATCGGCACCGATTCGATTAAAGACGCCTTCGCCGCCGCCGTCCAGATCCGCCGCGCGGCTCTGAAGGACGACGACCGCACCTTCGGCTATCCGTCCATTGTCAACCTGGAGCGGCTGGCCCCGGGCGATAAGAACATGCAGGCGGCCCTGGCGTCCCTCTTTACGCTGCGCTACGGCTCCGTCCTCGTCATGGGCGGCATGACCTATGCCGACGCGCTGCCCCTCTACGGCCTGCGGCAGAACATCTTCACCGACCCGCAGAAGCCCATGAAGGTCGAGCCCGGCATCTATCCGCTCAACGGCGCCGATGAGAACGCCGTCTGTGCCGTTACCGTCGACTTCGCGCTGACCTACTTCGTGGTCTCCGGCGAAATGGAGCGCAGCGGCGTGCCGGTCAATCTTCTGATTTCAGACGCGGGCGGCTACTCCGTTCTGACCTCCTGGGCCGCCGGCAAGTTCTCGGCGGGCACCATTGCCAAGTTCATCGAGGAGCATCAGATCGAGTCGAAGATCAAAAACCGCACCCTCATTATCCCCGGCAAGGTCGCCGTTCTGAAGGGTGAACTGGAGGCCAAGCTGCCGAATTGGAAAATCGTCGTCGGCCCCAACGAGGCCATCCAGCTTGTCCGGTTCCTCAAGGATTACAAATAATAAGCAAGCAATCACGTTCCCCCGCCATCAGCGGGGGAACGTGTGGATAGCTTAAATCCCCGCTCGTGGGGATGGCAGTTACGGCTGCCCCGCCGCGGGGCGCTGCAAGCAGACTGACAGAGACTTTAAATATTAGGAGGTCGCACTATGGCCAAATTTATTACCATCGGCGAGCGCATCCACTGCATTTCGCCGGTCATCCGTGAAGCGATGGAAACCAGAAATCCCGAGCCGATTTTAAAGCGCGCCAAAGAGCAGATTGACGCCGGCGCCACGTATCTCGACGTGAACATCGGCCCTGCGGAATCCAACGGCGAAGAGCTGATGAAATGGGTCGTCAAGCTCATTCAGGAGAACTTTGACAACCATCCCCTCTGCCTGGACACCGCCAACAGAAAAGCCATCGAGGCGGGTATCTCCGTCTACAACCGTTCCAAGGGCAAGCCCATCGTCAACTCCGCCGACGCCGGCGACCGT
>JAJUHI010000062.1 GCA_029267955.1 Sporobacter termitidis
ATGATCGCGTCCTTTGACGGGGACGACCCCCGGGAGCTGGCCGGGGCGATCGTCGATAAGGCCGCGGGGCTTTTGGGACGGGAGGATGATATGACCGTTATCGCCATCGCCGTCACCGAACGGGTGTGACGGCTTCCGACGGTAACCGACAAACATCGCCGCCGGGTTTCCTGTATATTCCACCAGCGAACCGGGAACAATCATAACAAATCGTTCTGGGGGTGTGGTTCCGGTGGTCAAAGGTGTGTCCCGCCGTGTGATTGTGATTAAGTCTCCCGATCAGCATCTGTTCGAGGAGGCCATATTCATCGTGAAGGAGGACGCGCTGCAGTCGGGCGGCGTAACCGGTGAAGATATCATCAAACAGGCCCAGGAAGTGGCCGACCGCTACGTCCGCTGCCATTTAAAAAAACGTCTGCTTCCAAGGCTCCCGGCGCCCGCTTTCGCCTTTTTGGGCGCTGCCGTTACCGCCTTGGTATGGTACCTGACACAATACTTGTAACCATGTCCATAAACTGCATGGAGCCGGCGCCGGGCAACCGTAGGCGCCGGTTTTTCACGTCCGGGCGGTTGTAATTGGCACCGCCGGATGATATGATAGGTGGCAGGATTTGCATATCGGCGGGCCCCGCGCCCGCGTCACGGCGAATGGAGGTTGCCTGTGAAAATACTCATTCGGGATATCCTGGCCGTCCTGCCCGACGGCGTTAAAACGTGCTCGGTGGCCGTAGAGGACGGCGTGATTGCGGCAATAGACAACATACCGCCCGGATTTGCCGCCGACAAAACGATCTTCGGCTCCGGCAAAATGCTCATCCCCGGCTTTGTCAACGCCCATACCCACGTGTATATGACGGTCTTCCGCAACTGCGCGGACGACCTGACCTTCAACGACTGGCTTTTCGGCAGGATTCTGCCGCTGGAGGACAAGCTGACCCCCGAGGACTGTTACTGGGGCTCGCTGCTGGGCATCATGGAAATGCTGTCTACCGGCACCACCTGCTATAACGACATGTATATCTTCACGGACGCCTCCGCCCGGGCGGCGACCGAGTCGGGCATCCGCGCCGTCCTGTCCCGCGGCCTCACCGGCGGCGCCGACGACGCGGAAGGCGGCCAAAACAGGCTCCGGCAGGCCTTTGCGGAAATTGAAAAGTGGCGGGGGACGGAAAACCTCAGCTTCATGCTGGCCCCCCACGCCCCGTACACCTGCGATACCGGGTATCAGGAGGAGGTCGCCCGGGAGGCCCGGCGGCTGGGCGTCCGCATCCACACCCACATCTCCGAAAGCCGGGCCGAGATGAACACCATCCAAGAGAGATACGGCTGCACGCCGCCGGAAATCATGGACAAGACGGGGCTTTTAACCGACCGGACCGTGGCCGCCCACTGCGTGTACCTGACGGACGATGACATCGCGCTGCTGGCTAATCGGGGCGTGTCCGTCGCCACCAACCCCGTGAGCAACCTGAAGCTGGCCAACGGCGTGGCGCCGGTCCCGAAAATGCTGAAGGCGGGCATCAATGTGGCGCTGGGCACCGACGGGGCGGCCAGCAACAACACCTTGAACATGTTTAAGGACCTGAGCCTGCTCTCGATTCTCCACAAGGGCGCCACGGGAGACCCGCAGGCCGTCACCGCCCGGGAGGCTCTGGACATCGCCACAAAAAACGGCGCCCGGGCGCTGGGGCTAACCGATGTGGGAGAGATTCGCGCGGGCATGCGGGCGGACCTTGCCGTTATCGACCTGGACCGGCCGAACCTCCAGCCGCTGGGCGACCCGGTGGCGGCGCTGTCGTATTCCATGAACGGCTCCGAGGTGGAAACCGTCATGGTAAACGGCAGGATTCTCATGGAAAACAAGAACTTTCTGACGATTGACCGGGACAGGGTCCTGTACGAGGTCAACGCAGTTTGTGAAAGGATCGGGATACGATGAGTGAAGTCAGAGATCTGTCGCTGGCGCCTTCCGGCGAAAAGAAAATCGCCTGGGTAAAACGTCACATGCCGGTGCTTGGCGGCATTGAAAGGGAGCTGTCGGAATCAAAGCCCTTCAAAGGCCTCAAGATCACCCTGTCGGTGCATATGGAGGCCAAGACGGCCTACCTGTGCCGGGTGATGCAGGCCGCGGGCGCCGAGATGCACGTTACCGGCTGCAACCCGCTGTCCACCCAGGATGACGTGGCGGCGGCGCTGGCGGCGGGCGGGATGGACGTTTACGCCTGGCGCGGCGCGACGCCGGAGGAATATGAGCGCCATTTAACCCGCGCCCTGGAGCCCGGCCCCAACATCATCATCGACGACGGGGGCGATCTGGTCAACCTTGTCCACACCAAGCTGACCCACCTCATCCCCGGCATCATCGGCGGCTGCGAAGAGACCACCACCGGCGTTATCCGCCTCCACGCCATGGCGGCGGACAAAACGCTCCGGTTCCCCATGATCGCCGTCAACAACGCCCGCTGCAAGCACCTGTTTGACAACCGGTACGGCACCGGCCAGTCGGTCTGGGACGGCATCAACCGCACCACAAACCTGCTGGTGGCCGGCAAGACCGTCGTTGTGGCCGGCTACGGCTGGTGCGGCAAGGGCATCGCCATGCGGGGCAAAGGCTTCGGCGCGCGGGTGATCGTCACGGAGACGGACCCGGTCAAGGCGCTGGAGGCCAGCATGGACGGCTATGAGGTGATGCCGATGCTGGAGGCCGCCAAAATCGGCGACCTGTTCATCACCGCCACCGGCTGCGACGGCATCATCACCAAAGAGCACTTCGACGTGATGAAGGACGGCGCCCTCCTGTCCAACGCCGGCCACTTCAACGTGGAGGTCGACGTTGCGTATCTCAAAAAGGCCGCCGTGGCCTCGGAGGAGGTCAAGCCCAACATCACGGCCTATACCCTCCCGGGCGGAAAAACGCTCTTCCTGCTGGCGGACGGGCGTCTGGTGAACCTGGCCTCCGGCGACGGGCACCCGGCGGAAATCATGGACATGAGCTTTGCCATCCAGGCGCTGTCGGCCAAATATCTTGCGGATAACCGGGGGTCGCTGACGCCCGGCGTGCTGGCCGTGCCGGAGGAGATTGACGGGGAAGTGGCCGCCCGCAAGCTGCGGGCCTGCGGCCTTTCCATCGACACGCTCACCGAGGCGCAGAAGGCCTATTTGTCCGCCTGGCGGCACGATTAACACAGAGTTAAATGAGGTTCTTATGAAAAAAATCATGCTGGTTTTCGGCACGCGGCCGGAAGCGATCAAAATGTGCCCGCTGGTGCACGAGCTGAAAGCGCGGCCCGGCTTTGAAACCGTCGTCTGCGTCACCGGGCAGCACCGGGAGATGCTCCAGCAGGTGCTGGATGTCTTTGGCGTCACGCCGGATTATGACCTGGCCGTCATGACCGACCGCCAGACGCTGTTTGACATCACCGAAAGGGTGCTGCGCGGCATGCGCGGCATCCTGGAAAAAGCAAGGCCCGACGCGGTGCTCGTCCACGGCGACACCACCACCACCTTCGCAACAGCCCTGGCCTGCTACTACCTGAATATCCCCGTGGGGCACGTGGAGGCCGGCCTGCGCACCTACGACATCTATTCGCCCTACCCGGAGGAATATAACCGCCAGGCCACCGATATCGTCTCTCAATTCCTGTTCGCCCCTACCGAAGAAACGCGGGCCAACCTCCTCAAGGAGGGCAAGCCGCCCGAGACGATTTTTGTCACCGGCAACACGGAGATCGACGCGCTGAAAACAACGGTGCGCAGCGATTACCGCCACCCGGAGCTGGATTGGGCCGTGGGCAGCCGGCTTGTGGTCATGACGGCCCACCGGCGGGAAAACCTGGGCGAACCGATGCGCCGGATGTTCACCGCCATCCGGCGGGTTGTGGACGAGTTTCCCGATATCAAGCTTATTTACGCCGTTCATCTCAACCCGGCCGTCCGGACGGTGGCATGGGAGGTGCTGGGCGGGCATGACCGCATCCGCCTCATCGACCCGCTGGGTCCGGAGGATTTTCATAATTTCATCGCCCGGTCCTATCTGGTCCTCACCGACAGCGGCGGCATTCAGGAATCCGCCCCGGCGCTGGGCAAGCCCGTGCTCGTCCTGCGGGACACAACGGAGCGCCCCGAGGGCGTGGCCGCCGGCACCCTGAAGCTCACCGGCACCGAGGAAGCGTCGGTATACGCCGACTTTAAAACCCTGCTCACCGACCAGGCTGTCTACAACGCCATGAGCAGCGCGAAAAACCCCTACGGCGACGGCTTCGCCTCAAAGCGCATTGCGGATATCCTGGAGGAGAAGCTGTAAGCCGCTTTATAAGGGATGCTGACAACTTTCCGGGAGAAAGAAAATGAAAGTGTTTTTCAAAATCCTTCTCTGTCTGTTTGTATACCTGCTGTTCGGCCTGGCGCTGGTGGCGATGACCGGCGGCCCCGGCAAGCTGTTTTTCGTCTGGAACGTTTTTCTCGCGTTTCTGCCGCTGCTTTTTGCGCGGCATCTCCGATTCAATCTGATGAACAGCAACAAGAGCAAAGTCGTCCTCGGTCTTTGGTTTGCGCTCTGGCTGCTCTTTTACCCCAACGCGCCGTATATGGTCACCGACCTCATCTATTTCGGCGGCACAAGATACATAACCGCCGAGGGTTACACCACCAGCCTGTCGGCCTGGGTGCATCTCGTCTATCTCGCCGGCGGGGTGCTGTTCGCCGCCGTGCTGGGCCTGTTTTCGCTGTATGACATCCACGCCTTTTTCAAAAGCTTTATGAGCCGTGCCGCCGCCTTTGCCGCGCTGGCGCTGTGCTGTCTCCTCAGCGGCTTTGGCATCTATATCGGGCGGATGCTGCGGTTTAACTCCTGGGATATTCTGCGGCCCTTCCGCCTTTTGGCGGGGATTAAGGAAGACCTCAGCGCCTTCTCGCTCATGTTCTCCCTGCTGTTTGCGCTGCTCATCTTCGGCGGCTACGTGGTGTTTTACACGCTTTTGGAAAGCGCCCGCCGCCATTCGGAGAACCCCGGCGGCTGATTTTACCAATTCCCCCATTGACAAATCCCGGATTCCGGCATATCATGGGGCAAATGCAAGCGCTAAGGTGAACCGCCATGACAACCGTCACCGCCACAACTCCATACGGCTGCCCGCGCCCGAGCTGAGCGCTTGTACTTATTAAGGTACAAGCGCCGACTGAGCTTGTGCCTGTGTAGCCCGAACACCAATCACTATGCAGGACACTGCATGGTGATTTTTATTTTCAGGAAGGTGATTTGAATGCTTCTCAGTAAACTTCTCGGCGAACGGTATAAGGAAAAGCCTGCCGACGCCGTTCTGGACAGCCACGTTTACCTGTTGCGGGGCGGTTATATCCGGCCGGTATCCAACGGGATTTTTTCGCTCCTGCCGCCGGCAAAACGCACGCCCGGAAAATAGAGGAGATCATCCGGGAGGAGATGGACCGTCTCGGCGGGCAGGAGGTGCTGTTCCCGGTGGTGCTGCCCGCGGAGCTGTGGCAGGAATCGGGCCGGTATGACAGCGTCGGCAGCGAGCTTTTGAGGTTCAAGGACCGGACGGGCCGGGATATGCTGCTGGGGATGACCCACGAGGAGGCGGCCGTGCAGCTGGCCAGGAGCGAGGCGAAAACCTATGCCAGATATCCCTTTATGATCTATCAGATCCAAACAAAGTTCCGGGACGAACCGCGGGCGCGGGGCGGCCTTATCCGCGTCCGGGAGTTTACCATGAAGGACGCTTATTCCTTCCACACCACGCAGCAGGACCTGGAGGCGTATTACGAAAGCGTCCTGCAGGCGTATCACCGGATATTCGCCCGGGTCGGGCTGCCGGACGTGATCGCCGTAGGGTCCGACACCGGCATGATGGGCGGTCGGACAGCCCACGAATTCATCTATCTGTCCGATGCCGGCGAGGATTCCATCGTCCTGTGCAATCACTGCGGCTACAAGGCCAACATGGAGGTCGCCGTATCCCGCGTCGGGAAAACGCATCATCCGGCGTCCGCCCCCGAGGAGGTTTATACGCCGGGCATCAAGACCATCGAGGAGCTGTCGTCCTGTCTGGGTATCGAACCTTCTCAGACCATGAAGGCCGCCGCCTTTGTCCGCTGCGACACCGGCAAGGCCGTCGTTGTTTTCCTCCGGGGCGACCTGACGGTCAACGAGGCGAAGCTGAAACGGCTGCTTAAGACGGAAATCCGCCCTCTGGAGGGCGGCGACGCGCCCTCGCTCGCCCTCGGCTTTATCGGGCCGCTGCCGCCGCCGGACGCCGAGATTTACTACGACGTGTCGCTTCAGGGCGAGACGAATCTCGTCTGCGGCGCCAACCGGGAAAATTACCATATCAGGAACATTTCCGTCCCGCGGGACCTGGCGGTGGGGCCCTTTGTCGATATCGCCAAGGTCAATGACGGCGACGCCTGCACGGTCTGCGGAGGGCCCCTGACAATCCGGCGCGGCATTGAGGTGGGCAACATCTTTCAGCTGGGCACAACGTACACCAAAAGCATGGGCATGACCTACACCGATGAAAACGGCGCGTCCCACCACCCGCTCATGGGCTGCTACGGCATCGGCGTCGGCCGGCTGCTGGCCTGCATCCTGGAGCACCACCACGACGATTACGGCCCCGTCTGGCCGAAGGCCGTGGCCCCCTGGCACGTGCATATCTGCCTATTGAACAACTCAAACCCGGATGTCCGGGAAACGGGATTTGCCCTGTACGAAACGCTCGGGAAAACGCACGAGGTCATCCTGGACGACCGGAACGCGGCTGCCGGCGTCCAGTTTGCCGATGCGGACCTGCTGGGCGTCCCGCTGCGCATCATCGTCAGCCCCCGCAATCTTGCCGCCGGCCAGGTTGAAATCGTCTCTCGGGACAAGACCCTGCGGGAACTGGTTCCCCCCACAGAGGCGGCGGCAATCATCCCCGCGCTGCTGGAGAAGGTTGTATAGTAATGCAAAAGGAGAGGGTAGCCCCTCTCCTTTGTCATATGTTTTAAGACTTACTCTTCTTCGAGCTTTTCCAGCGCCTCGGCGACCAGCAACCAGGTTTCGTCCTTGACCTTGACGCCGGTGTACATGTTGGCAATCGTATGGGTTGCGATCTTGCCGCCGGTGGCGTCCGATATGTTTTTAAAGCTGCCGAGCCCGTGCTTTTTCCGGTAAGCCTTGATCTGTTCGTAAATACGGTGCTTTGTCTCCGTCATGGCGGCGTTATTTTGTTGAAGGTCCGTATTCCTGTTAAAGCTTGACGTTTTCATAGTATCCTTTTCCGCAGGTTTGTTATGTTGCTATTAGTATCCCATGTTTACCCCGATACCATCAGCATGGGCGATATATCCTGCCGCGGCCTGGGCGGCGCGGAAAACAAGTCAAAACAGCGTCAGCTGGCTTGTCTCCGGCAGCGATGCCAGGGCGCCGAGATTCTTAAGCTGCTCGATATGCGTTTTTGATATCTTCGGGCAGCTCATGGAAAACTCCTCAATGGAAATAAACCGGCGTCCCTCGCGGCCCCTGACGATATCCCTGGCCGCCGTCTCGCCCAGTCCGCTGATGGCCACAAAGGGCGGGCGCAGCCGACCGTCGTCGGTGATATTGAATTTGACGGCGTCGGACTCATACAGGTCGATTTCCGCAAACTCAAAGCCGCGCTTGTAAAATTCGTAGCAGGCCTCCAGGGTTGTCAGGAGGTCTTCCTCCTTGGCCGTCGTCTGGGCCGCGTTTTTAAGCTCCCGTATCTTGGCCGCGCACACGTCCGCGCCGCGGGTCATCAGCTCCGCGTCAAAGCTGTCCTTCTGGCTGCGGCGGTAGAAATACGCGCTGTAAAAGGCCAGCGGCTTATGCACCTTGAACCAGGCGATGCGGAAGGCCATCATCACATAGGCCACCGCGTGGGCCTTGGGGAAGAGATATTTGATCTTCTTGCAGGAGGTAATGTACCACTCCGGCACGCCGATGTCCTTCATCTTTTCCTCGGCGCCCTCCGGCAGGCCGCGGCCCTTTCGGACGCTTTCCATGATTTTAAACGCCGCTTTCTCATCCATTCCCTTTGAGATGAGGTACAGCATGATATCGTCGCGGCAGCCGATGGTCTCGCTGATGGTGGCGATGCCGTTTAATATGATGTCCTTGGCGTTGCCCAGCCACACGTCCGTGCCGTGGGAAAAGCCGGAGAGACGGACGAGGGTGTCGAACTTGTCCGGCTGGGTATCCCGGAGCATCTGCCGGGTAAAGCTGGTGCCGAACTCCGGGATGCCGATGGAGCCCGTATCGCCGATGATGTCGTCCCCGGGGGCGAACCCCAGCGGCTCGGGGGATTTGAAGATGGCCATGGTTTGCGGGTCGTCCAGGGGGATCTGCCGGGCGTTGACGCCGGTGAGGTCCTCCAGCATCTTGATCATTGTCGGGTCGTCGTGGCCCAGTTCGTCCAGCTTCAGGAGGTTGTCCTCCATGCAGTGATATTCAAAATGGGTGGTGATAATGCCCGACTCCCGGTCATCGGCCGGGTGCTGGGCGGGGCAAAAGTCGGTGATCTCCATGTCCTGGGGGATGACCACCAGGCCGCCGGGGTGCTGTCCCGTCGTCCGCTTGACGCCCACACAGCCCTGGGCCAGCCGGTTTTCCTCCGCCCGGGAGACCTTTCTGCCCTGGGCCTCCAGGTATTTTTTCACGTAGCCGAAAGCCGTTTTCTCGGCGACGGTGCCGATGGTGCCGGCCCGGAAGACGTGGTCGGCGCCGAACAGCTCGTTGGTGTATTTATGGGCAAAGGCCTGATATTCGCCGGAGAAGTTCAGGTCGATGTCGGGGACCTTGTCGCCGCCGAAGCCCAAAAACGTCTCAAAGGGGATATCAAAGCCTTCCTTTTCGTAGCGGGCGCCGCACTTGGGGCAGGTTCCGTCGGGCATGTCCGCGCCGCAGCCGTACCCCTTTCCGGCCTCAAAGTCCGCATGGCCGCAGCCGGGGCACCGGTAATGGGGCGGCAGGGCGTTGACCTCGGTGATCCCGGCGAAATACGCCACCACCGACGAGCCGACGCTGCCCCGGGAGCCTACCAGATACCCGTGGGCCAGGGAGTCGGCCACCAGCTTCTGGGCGCTCATGTAGATCACGTCGTAGCCGGCGTTTAGGATATCCCCCAGCTCCGTCTCCACGCGCTTTACCACAATCTCGGGCGGGTTCTCGCCGTACAGCTCGCGCATGCGCCCGTAGACGAGCGCCTTTAAGTCTTCGGCGCTGTTCTCGATTTTCGGCGTGAAGAGCTTTTTCGCCGGCGGCAGCGGCCGCGCCGGCTCCACCATATCGGCAATCAGCCGCGGGTTGGTCACAACCACCTGATACGCCGTCTCCGGGCCCAGGTAGGCAAATTCGTCCAGCATCTCCTCCGTCGTCCGGAAGTAGAGCGGCAGATCCCGGTCGGCATCCTCAAAGCCCTTGGAATGGAGCAGGATACGCCGGTAAATTTCATCCTCCGGCTCGAGAAAATGCGCGTCGGTGGTGGCCACCACCGGCTTGCCGACCTCTTTGCCCAGGGCCACGATGCGGCGGTTGAAGTCCTTGAGCTCCTCGGTGCTTTTCGCTTTCGGCCGGTCGCCGAAGAGCATAAAGCTGTTGTTGGCGATGGGCTGGATCTCCAGATAATCGTAAAATTCGGCCAGCCGCCGCTGTTCTAAACGGCTGTAGCCCTCCACCACGGCGGTAAACACCTCGCCGGCCTCGCAGGCCGAGCCCACCAGCAGGTTCTCCCGGTGCTCCATCAGCAGGCTCTTGGGAATAATCGGGTACCGGTTGAAGTACTCCAGATGGCTCTTGGTGATCAGCTTGTACAGGCTTTTGATGCCGGCCTGGTTTTTGGCGAGAATGATGATATGCTTGGGCTTCATGCGGCCCCTGACCGCGCCGGCGCGGGCGCGGCTGATGGCCTGGTTGATATCCTGCAGGTCGTGAACGCCGATTTTCTCCAGCCGCTCAAACAGCTTTGCCAGCACAAGACCCGCCGTCACAGCATCGTCGGAAGCCCGGTGGTGCTTAAAGTCCGGCAGGCCCAGATAATCGGCCACCATATTGAGCTTGTGGCTTTTAAGCTCCGGTAAAAGCCCCCGCGACATGGCCAGCGTGTCGATATACCTCGGCTCGAAGGGCAGGCTATAGCGGCAGGCGGCCTCATAAATAAAGCCGATGTCAAAGCTGGCGTTGTGGGCGGCCAGCACCCGGCCGCCGGCAAACTCCAGAAAGGCCCGGACGGCCTCCTCCTGGCTGGGCGCGCCCCGGACATCGGCGTCGGTAATGCCCGTCAGCTGCGTAATACTCTGCGGGATGTGCACGCCCGGGTCGGCAAAGGTCTGGAACCGGTCGATCTCCCGGCCGTCCTTCATGATGACGGCGCCGATTTCCGTAATCGTATCCCTCATGGACGACAGGCCCGTAGTTTCGATGTCAAACACGACGATCTCCTCGTCAAAGCCGCCCTTGCAGGGGCCGAAGACCGCCAGCCGGTCATCCACGTCGTTTATGTAGTAGCCCTCTACGCCGTAGAGGATTTTTATCTTGTCGCCGGCGGCTTTCATGGCATCCGGAAACGCCTGAACAACGCCGTGGTCGGTGATGGCAATGGCCGGGTGCCCCCAGTCGATGGCCCGCCGGATCACCTTGCCAACGTCGATGAGCGCGTCCATGGCGGACATGGTGGTGTGCAGGTGCAGCTCCACGCGCTTTTCCTCCGCCTTGTCCTGACGCACCTCCCGGGTGGCGCAGACAATGCTGGTGGGCTCCAGGGTGACCTCCCCGTCGAACCGGTTGAGCCCCAGAGTCCCGGATACCGTCAGGTACATGCCTTTCTTTATCCTGCCGACAATCTCGCCGGCATTTTCCTCGGTCATGAATTTTGAGACACGTACCGAGCCGGTGTAGTCGGTCATGTCGAAGGCCAGCACCCAGGCGCCCCGCTTGGGGATCTCCCGGGACTGGACGTCAAACACCTCGCCCTGTACGGTGACCCGGCCAAGCTCCAGGGTCACCTTCTCCATGGGGGTGATGCTCCCGTGGATTTCCCGCCCCAGGATCACGGGATTTTCTTTTTTCTTCTCCTCAATTTTCTTGTCCGGGGCCTTGGCCCGGGGGAATACGGGGGTGATGACGACGGTGTTCAAGCCGAACTCCTCCCGGATGCCGTCCTCGATCATCGTGATCTCGATGGGGGCAATCACCTCCTGCAGCTTCAGCCGCAGCTGCATCGACAGCTTCGCTTTGTCCACCGTCGCAGAAATAACTGCCGCTTTTTCCAGAATGCCGTTAAGCTTCGGCACCTGTTTGCAGCAGGAAAACATCTCATAAAAAGGTACGGTTTTTTGCGCGCTCAATACCTTACTCCCTTTCAATGCGCCAGTTGTCTCTATGTATCGCAAGGTTTCCTTATCCGCGCCTGGCGGTAAAAAGCATGTTATATA